>JAJDDU010000495.1 GCA_029260155.1 Phycisphaerae bacterium
TCCTTGATTCTCTTCGATTCCGCTCCCAGCCGCTCTCGCTGCCGGGCCAGGTATGACGCTACATCCACATGACTCACCAACTGTGGTGTACGCATCAACCGTAGGTGTATTTAATGCTTTCGCGCCCCGCAGCAGGTGCGATACGGCAATCCGTGCGTGACTTGTTGGACGCATGTGATTGCGCGTGAAATGATGCAACACGTGATCGCGCAGCCGTGGCGAGAGTCCCTTTCACGCGCAAACGTAGCAATGCCGCGACTCCCGACAAGACGTGGCTGCGCTTTGAAGAATGACTCGCCTCAGGCGGCGCCGATCGACAGGCGCTTTCGGAATACGATCGTCCCTGCCGACAGCATTAGCAACGCCATGACGCCGAGAAGGCAACCAGGCGGACTGCAAAGAATCGCGATGAAGCCAAACTGGGGGCCACGTGGGCGAGCGAACCCCTCCTCAAACGCTTGATGTAAAAACCCACGATGGACGAAGTGTGGATGAAACCAACAGCAAGAAGGGGCAGCAAGGATGCTCTTACGTGACACAGCCCGTCGGTTGGGCCTCGATGTAGATAACGCCTGAGACCACCCGCCTCGCGTCGGCAGACCAGTCGGCAAATCGAACGGGTCGGGCAAAGTACTCGCGATCGACAAACGCACCAGGCGCACACACCGCCTTCCCACCAGCCAGGCAGGGTCCTCCGAAGGTCAACGGGTAAACAGGCAACCAGCAGCGAGCCGCAAAGGAATCAAGATCCTGGTGACCAGATCCGACACCCGTCATGAGATAATAATGATAACTATTCGGTTTTCGGCCACGGCGTAAGAGTCTTCCAATCAACGACTTACAGTTGTTTGGCGTGGCCGAAAAGGCGCCAATCGCCGTGGCCGCAGCCACGATTTCGGTACATATTGCGCAAGGTTTCGGTACACTTCGGGGGCGATGTGGGCACAATTCGACGGCGTTTCGGTACATTCCGGCAGCGGGAAGGCAGACCGACGGCACGTCGATGCGCGGCTGGAGAGTTCAGAATTGCGTCGGATCAGGTGTTGAGCGGAAGTGGTGCGGTGCAGGCCCGGGAGCCGAGGATCGACCTTCGAGGCTTGTCGCGGTTGCCGCCGCGTGTCCAGATTTCAGCGCCGGCGCCAAACTCAAAAAGCTGGCCCTTGTCGGTCAACCACACAAAGTCGAACGGTGGCGACTCCTGAACAAGCCGGCACAGCGCCCCGAGGCGGGCTGCGCCGTTCGTGAAAATGAGCAGCCGGAATCCGGCGAGATGGCATCCCCAATGCTCCTCGTAGCGCTTGTAGCCGCCGGTGCGGAAGTACGCCTGATACGTTTCGAGTTTCTTGCGGATGTCGCCCGCCCCAGCGCGACTGCTCGTCAGCGACTCGGTGCCGCGATCGGCCTCCAGGAAAAACAACACCGTCCGCCCCTGATCTGAGGCGGTGATCGAGAATACACCGTCCGGTGTGAAGGCGGCTCGCGCCTGGGATGGCGGGTTGAGGTCAACATGGTCCATTACGAGCGGTTCGCCATCGGGCGCGCGTTCGAGGAACGGCGACGTCGGCGAGAGAAACCTCACCCTCAGGTGCGACGCGGCCCGCTCGACTTCGATCAAGTGGATTCGGAACCAGTTGACGAGCAGCTGATGCTCCAAAGGGCGGAAGCCGTCGCCGAGGACGTGGTCGTCATTGGCGCACGAGAGAGCTCCATCCTTCCGAAGCGTGGCGATCCCACGCGTGGACAGAGAAACCAAACCCTCCGGCCGGCCGGGCCCCGTGCCAAAGGTCCGCTCGGAGATCGTTACCAGTTTCTCGTCAGCCAGCCCACTAAGCCGCCGTCGGGCTGACCGTCGCGCCCGCCGCGTCAGCGCGGCAACCTGGCTGACCGTGAGCACCCGAAACTCGGCGAGGTCCCGAAGCAGCCGCTCATCGTTCTTGTTCAATGTAAAGGCCACGATGCCGATCCTTACTCGCTGAAATCGAAGAGATCCTCGGCTCAAGAGAAGCGGAACAATGTCGGCTTGGGTTTCAGGGCTCGGTTGACGAGCGCCGCCGAAACCTGACTGGGCGGGGTTACCGCAACGAACACCGCGGACGTGACGCGATGCAGCCGTCACGCGGACGGCGACTTCGGCGGCTCGACCGGCTTCGCGATCGCCTCATGGCCTAGCTGATTCGAAGCACGCATCCCATTGGACTGCCGACTTGGCTGGGCCCCGAAACAACACGCCGTCGCCCGCACCCCGTGCCGTGGTAGAGCGGCATCACATTCGTGATCGTGCGTTGCTACCATGCGGCTTGAGGGACGCTTGACTTCGCCGCGGCCGCGCCAGCTAATAGACCGAGTCCGGGACTCGGCGATCTCTGGACCCGAAACTACCACCGACCCTGGAGCGAGCGGATGGCCGCAAAGCGAGCCCGATCCAAGAACACTGTTCAGACCAGCACCGTGCACCAGCTGAAGATCACGCTGCTTGAGGTCGATCCCCCGGTCTGGCGTCGCGTACTTGTCCCGTCCGAAACCACCCTGGGCGATCTGAGCTTCATCCTGCAGGCGGCGATGGGCTGGACGAACAGTCACCTCCATCAGTTCACGATCGACGGCGTGGAGTACTCCGATCCGCGGTTCGAGATGGACGATGCGGAGGACGAGTTCGGTGTCATGCTCGCGGAGGTTGCCCCCGCGGAGAGCCTGCGGTTCAGTCTGCTCTACGACTTCGGCGATGGCTGGAACCACGAGGTGGTTGTCGAGAAGATCCTGCCGCGCGAATCGGGCCAGCGCCTTCCGTGCTGCCTGCCCGGCGAGCGTGCCCGTCCGCCTGAAGATTGTGGCGGACCTTGGGGCTACCAGGACTTTCTGGAGGCGATTGGCGACCCGGAGCATGAGGAGCACGAAGGGATGCTCGAGTGGGTCGGCGGGGCCTTCGACCCGGCAGCCTTCGACTTGGCCGCCCTGAACAAGCGCCTGCCCGAGGATATCGAGCTCATGGCCAGCTGGAGATAGCGATCGGCCGGCGGATCCAGGCGTCATTTCACGGGGCGGGGATCCTGTTCCCAACGGCTGGAACGGAACGGATATCTACTTCCCCGGCGATACTTGAGGATCCGAAGCTCGGCGGAGTCCGGTCGTGCTCCTAATCCCCATAGTCTGGAACGGTCCGAGTGTTGGCACGGTCATATCCCTCGGTCCCGCCTACGCTGATTTCGTTGCCGAAAGGACTTTCAAGTGCATCAGAGTGCTAGCAGGATTTCCTGGTTCGAGGCCTACATTAGAACACCATGATCGATACTCCCTGGCGCCGTATGCGCGGCCAAAAGTCACGCAGAATAGGAAAACCGAGTGCAAAGCAATTGGTAATGGTCCGTCAAAACTGTCATTTAGAAAGTAATCGTGAATCAACAATTGCCCATGCGAAGGTAGAGCACGACTGCATCGCTCAATCAATGCCTCACAATCCGGCACATCCCAGTCGTGCGCCACGTTTGAAAGGAGAACCACGTCGCACTGCTTCGGCAACGTATCTCTGAACATGTCCGCAGCCACATACTCTACCCGATCCAAGACAGATTGAGCATCTGGCATCTCCTTCGCGACCTTAATTACTTCCGGTCGGTCCAAGACTATGGCTCGAAGGCGCGGAAATCGTCGGAGCAACATAATACTATAGATCCCAGCCCCTCCACCAACATCGAGGACGCATTTGCATCCGTTCAGTTCAACCTTTTCTGCAAAGACGGGGGCAACGACTCTTGCGTGCGCGGCGAGTGCCAGCGTTGTCCTACGCGCGCTTGCGGCATTCTCAGTGGCCGATCTCACTCCCTCGCGGAAAACGAACACCGGGCTATCCTCCCCGGCGAAGACACCCGAGGGAGTATTGCTAGCAAGACGATCAAGAAGTTCACTTGCTTGCGCACGCTTCCCTTCCATTAGTCGAAAGTACGCGGTCAGGTCACCCTGGCTATTCTCGACGAGATGTTGTCGAGCAATTCCAGAAAGGGCCAGCCGTTCCTGTGCATCCACGACTACCAGTCCCATGGCGCGAAGCGCTGTTACAAGCACTGTCATGGGGCGTGCAGCGAGTCGCAATCGGCGACGGAGTTCCTCGAATGAAAGTGCAGCAGAAGATAAAGTCGCGAACAGCTGAAGCCGTCCAGCCGCCACTAGCATGACATCGGATGCGATCCCTAAATGAGAGATATCAAATAGGGCGCTTGGATCTGCAGTCACGATGTTTTGGCTCGGTTTCAGCATGACGTTCGCCCTCGCTCAGGATTCCAGCGAACAAGTTGGTAGCTGGTTCATTCTACGAGATACATCCGAATTGCACCTTGATTCCGTAAGCCGGGAACAAAGACAACTAAGACGTGAGGTAGCACTGCGAAGCTCTCCTTCGAGCTCAGCAAGGCCGTTAACGTCCAGGGTACTCCGCTGTCCGTCTGCGACCAGAGAGCTAGTGGCCTCACGAATCGCCATACGGGCCGCCGTCGCTGGGACGATTCCGACGTCATTTCGTAAAGACGTCATATCGAGTAGGCGCGAAATCGCCGTTAAGCCCCATCCCCATTTCGATTTCCACACCGCTTCGGCCGGAATACTCTGAAATGTCGGCTGTACC
>JAJDDU010000496.1 GCA_029260155.1 Phycisphaerae bacterium
CCTGCCGATTATTGTGATGTGCGCGCTCGGCGTGTCGCTGTTCGAAGCGTTGTCCATTCTCCCGTCGCACCTCGCAGAATGGCTTAAGCCGGCGCGCCCGACGGCCGCAACCCAATCACCGTCTCGCGGCAGGGCGTGGGCTGCGCATTTCCGTGCGGCGCAGGCTTTTTTTCTCAAAACGATGTTGCTCGGCGGGTACGAGCGATTTCTGCGTAAGGCCGTCACCTACCGCTACGTGACGATGGCGGCGTTGGTGGCCGTTCTCATCGTGACGGTGGGCATGGTTGTCGGCGGGCGCGTGCCGATAGTCTATTTGCAAAAGGTTGATTCCGAGACGGTCCTCGCCAACCTCAAGATGCCGGTCGGAACGCCGTTCGGCGGAACGGACACTGCGATTCAGCGGATCGAACGCGCCACGATGGATCTGGGTAGCGAACTCGACTCGATGTTCACGCTCATCGGATCGCAATACTCTCCAGATGGCCAGAGCAGCGGGCGCGGCTCACACTTGGGGCAGTTGATCGTCGAACTTACCGTGCTCGAGGAGCGCGATCGCTCCAGCGAGGAAATCCTCCGCGAACTGCGGGTCAAGACCGCCGACATTCCCGGCGTGAACGCCCTTCGCTTCACCGCGATGCACGGCGGGCCGGGCGGCATTGCAATCGCAATCGAAATCAGCGGGCCACGCCTCGACGACTTGGTCGCCGTTTCCGACAGGGTGAAATCCAAGCTCGCAGACTACGCAGGCGTATTCGACATCGACGACGATTTCGACGCCGGGCGGCGGGAGGTACAAATCGAACTGCTCGACTCCGCCCGAGCGCTGGGCCTTACGACGCAATCTCTGGCCACGCAGGTGCGTGGGGCGTTTTACGGCATCGAGGCGCGGAAGATCCAGCGTGATCGTGAAGACGTCAAGATCATGGTGCGCTATCCGCAGTCGGCGCGAACAGAGCTGTCCGACATTGAGTCTATGTGGGTGGCCACTCCCGACAGCGTGCTCGTGCCCTTCGGCGAGGTCGCCCGCTTCAAAGAAGGCCGAACCTACGCGACAATCCGCCGAAAAGACCAGCAACGAACAGTGACCGTCACCGCAGACGTGGATCAAGCAGCGGGCAACGCGCGCAACATCAACGCCGACCTCGAAACGATCTTCCCGGAGCTCGAACGTGAATTCCCCGGAATCCGGCTGGCATTCGGCGGACAGAACCGCGAATTCGCGAAATCGTTCGGCTCACTAAAACGCGATTTTCTGGTCGCGGCCACATTGATATTCGTCATCCTGACGGGGCTGTTCAAGAGCTACACGCAACCGTTGATTGTCATGACCGCGATTCCATTCGGGATCATAGGAGCCGTCGGCGGACACTATCTTATGGGGTATCCGATCACCCTCATGTCACTGATCGGCTTCGTCGCATTGACCGGGATCGTGGTGAACGACGCGCTGATTCTCGTCGACTGGATCAACCGCCGTCGTGCCGAGGGCGTGTCGACTTACGAAGCGGTCATAGCGGGCGGCCGGGCGCGCATGCGGGCAATTCTATTGACCTCGATCACCACTGTGCTGGGGTTGGCCCCGCTGTTGTTGGAGACGTCTTTTCAGGCGCGGTTCCTGATCCCGATGGGCATCTCGATAGCGGCCGGCGTAGCATTCGCCACCGTGCTCACGCTCGTGGCTGTGCCGGCGCTGTACATGATCCTCGCGGATTTCCACACTACAGCGGCGCGCATCGGCGTCTATTACGGACTCGGTCCGCCGGCAGACGCCCCATCCGCGTACGTCACGGGGGGCGGAGCAGATGCTTGAGCGCTACGCCTTCACGTCCAATCGCGACCCGGACGCCCCGCCGCCGCCCAGTTCTCCTTCGGTGGTCGTCTGAATCGCCTGGTCGCTGTAGACCAGCGTCGACTGGTGTTGGATCTGCACGATGTTGGTTTCCGAGAACAGCGCGATCTGCGACGGACGCCCAAACGAATCCAGATTCGCCGCCAGCCCCGCCAGTTCGGTCGCTTTGTGGGATGTGTTGTCCTCGTCGCGACCGAGCAACGCCTGGAGAATCAACAAGGCGATAATCATGCGAAGCTGCTGGTCGCCCGCCAACTCCGGACCGAAGGACGCGAGTAGGTCGTCGACCTGTGTCTGCACCGAGATCGCAGACTGACTGAGACTCGGTGTTCCGCCGGTAATCGCACCGGCCGCTGACGCCTGCGTCCCTGTAGATGCGGTTCCCCCGCCCGGGCGTATGTCATAGCCCGCGAATCCGCCGCCACTCGAATCGAACTGAATCGGACTGGTCACTTTCATCCCTCCATATGCGCGGACCTCCGCGCCCACACCAACCCCGCAACCGGCACGCCGCGATTCGGCGCGCAGACCGACGCGCTGCGTAAGAGCATATTTGGCAGACGGTTAGATAGGCGATGGTCGAAAGTGAACGCGTACCGATTGTAACGCCATGGGGCTTTCGATCCGCACTGCGCCCGCAACCGGCAACACGAGCGAACTTGACACTCGGGGACGGACCGATAGCATGCTCTAAGGACCGGGAATTGTGTGGCATCGCTGATACGACGGCCGATCGCCGGTGTTCGGGGCGACGCGAAGGGCGTGCGTAAAGCGCGACGACGAGCGTTTCTACAACAAATGATGGCGGCTACTCTGAAAAACGCTAGTCAATCCGGTGATGTTTGCGCGTCCACCCTCAAGGTGCAATCACCTGCCAAAATCAATCTTACACTCGAAGTTCTTGGCCGCCGCGCTGACGGTTACCATGACCTGCGTTCCGTGGTCGCCGGGATCGATCTAAACGACAGTCTGGCTTTTCAGCGCCGCACCGACGCGACCATCACATTGACCTGCGACGATCCAGACTTGCCCACCGATGACCGAAACCTCGTCGTGCGTGCGGCGCAGATGCTGGCGAAATCGACTGGTTGTCGCGAGGGTGTCTCGATCGAGCTGAACAAGCGAATTCCCCTTGCTTCCGGGTTGGGCGGAGGGAGCGGCAATGCTGCGGCAACGTTGGCCGCATTGAACCGACTTTGGGGGCTCAGACTCGGCATCGAGGAACTCTCGCAGATGGGGGCTCAACTGGGTTCGGATGTCCCGCTGTTCTTCGCCCTACCGTCTGCGAGGATTTCGGGGCGCGGCGATGAGGTCGAGCGGGTGGACCTCGGCTGGAGCGGATGGGTACTTCTAGTATTCGCGGGATGCACCGTCTCGACCGCGGATGTCTACGCCGCATGGTCCGCCGATGATCTAGACGATCGAGACGAGTCTCCTGCGGACGCCATCACCCAAGCCCGCACCGCAGACGAAGTCGCCGGCCTCTGTCGTAACGACCTGGAGCCCGCGGTATTTCGCGTCGCACCGCGAGTGCAAGAACTGCACAAAGCGATCGGCGCCCGCGTCCAGCGACCAGTCCGTGTTTCCGGCGCGGGGCAAACTGTCTTCATCCCATTCGATGATCGTACTGAGGCGGAAGATGTTCGATTGAAGCTACAATCAGAAGCGATAGGCACCGGGTCGTGTCTTGTCAGAGCATGGACCGACCCACTGAAGATTGCGTAAGGACCAACCATGGAAATCACTGAAGTTCGCGTGAAACTCATTCAAAACCCGTCGGACCGACTCAAGGCCTTTTGCTCGGTGACTTTCGATGGCGATTTCGTCATCCGTGACATTAAGGTGATCGAGGGAACTGGCGGAGTATTCGTGGCCATGCCGTCGCGAAAGCTGTCCGATCACTGCCCGAAGTGCCATTCCAAGAACCACTTGCGAGCGCAGTATTGCAACGAATGCGGCGCTGCCCTGGGCAAGGAACGGGTGCGATGCGACGACGCGGGACGTCGGAAACTGCACGCCGACATTGCCCATCCGATCAACTCCGAGTGTCGACAGAGCCTTCAGGAATGCGTCGTCGAAGCCTTCGAGAAGGAATCGGATGCGTCGAAGAATCCCGACTATCAGCCGGCGAACTACGACGACGACTACAACGAGGAAGAGGCGGAAGCGGTAGCGGAGGTGGAGGAAGTAGAGGAGGTCGAGGAGATCGAGGAGGTTGATGTCATCAACACTTCTGATGACGATGACGAAGCCGCCGGTCCCGACGCATACGGACAGATGATCCTGGAACTCAAACGTGACGCTGCCGATCGTCGCACGGGTACGAATAGAACGTCTGGGCGCACCCCTCGCGTCGCGCCCGCCCCGCACGCTGTCAACGCAAAATCCGGTACAGATGCGGATGACGCCATTGTTGAGAAGGTCGCTCGCGTGCAGCCCAAGCCTCCCGCCCCGCACGCTGCCAACGCAAAATCCGGTAGAGATGCGGATGACGCCGTTGTTGAGAAGGTCGCTCGCGTGCAGCCCAAGCCTCCCGCCCCGGATCGCGCACCGCCCCCCCCGCCGCCGTCACCCTCACCGTCGTTCAGCGATGATGACGGCTTCGGCGCCGGACTCGAACCGAAGCGCGTCTCCAGAAAACCGCCTGAAACCCGAGCTGAACCCAAACGCGAACCCAAACGCGCGCCCGAGCGGACCCCTGAGCGAGCGCCCGAACCAGCCGTGGTCGAGGCTGACGATGGCGACGATTTCGGCGCGGGTCTACTGTAGGTGAAGAATTGTGAATTCAGAATTCAGAATCATGAATCCTGGCAAGAGTTCAGCCGCTCACAACGCGATGGGTGGCACGGTCTTGCGCAACAAGGCCGTGGGACAGCCTGCGTTGGTCACGGTCGTTCAGTCCATGCGCGGGCGATTGCCGCGCAGAATATCGACCACACGCCGAACGGTGGCTTGATCGTCGCGTGATGCCTCGACGGTCACCTTGCTACTCTGCCGGGAGACGAGCACGGGGACGTCCTCGAAAGCGAGCAGCGTAGCCAGTGCGCGGGCAGTCGCCCCGGTGAGCTTGTGTCGACGGGTCGTGTCAAATGTCGGGCGCAATTCGTCCATCCGTTCGCCGCAATCCCGTTGATGTGCACACCGCTCACGCGTGAGAAGATCCACGAGCACGTCGATGCTTTCGACCTCGTCGATCGTCCCGCGGATGTACACACCGTCATCATCCCGCCCGACGATCACCCGCACGCTGGAGGGGCGCAACAATTCGTACAGCGCGTCCGCCTTCGCAGGGGGTAGGACGAAGCTACGCTGGACCTGCGGCACCGTCGTCCGAATCCCGCGGTCCCGTCGCGCGTAGTGCATCGCGCCGAAGCCGACACAAACCGAAGCGAATACGCCCGCCATCAGGACTACGATCGCGAGACCCACGCCCATTCCGCCGCGCGGCGGCGAGGGCGCCCTGTACACCGGTTGGCCGCACGTACAGCAGAACCGCGCGTGCGGCGGGTTGGCGGCGCGGCAGATTGTGCATTGAGCGACCGTCGTACCCATAATCTATCACATATCGCCGGCGACGCCCGATAGAATACCCGTCGATTCTTGTAACCGGCTGCGGCGCTCCGTTGGCCGACGAACATCGACTGCGCACCATCAAAGGGCATATCGGACCGGCTGGCAGTCGAAAAACTAGTCCTTGGAGCGACTCGTGACGACGATACGTGCTTGGCGGGAAAAGGGCATGTCGCATCGGTACAATCTGGCGTCGCCGAATCGATCGAGAGGGCACCTGCGTCGCAGTAGATCCCGCAGCGATCGTTAGGCATACAAATTGAAATGAAGGTTCATGGCGTTAATGTCGCAGCTAAACGCTTGTGGCTGCACATCAATGACTCTATGATGGTAGGCCGTTGTCCAGTCGGCGGCACGATTGACATGCTGAAGACCGGTTGGAGGGCAATATGAAGAAGCGGTTGCGCATTTACGATTCATCTGCCGACAAGGCGAGACCCGTGCACGCGGTCGACGTCGCCAATGCCGATTTGCCCCCCGAACTGGCCAAGTCCCGCTACGGAAAATGGCGCGCGTTTTCGCTCATCATGGTCTACGTGCTGATGATCGTTCACATCCTTCATTGGAAGGTGTCGGGGACGACTATGGCGCCGCTGGAACTCTCCGAGATCATGAAAGCGCTGGAGATGCGCGTGCTCAGCGCCGGCTTGATCTTCATGGGGATCATGTTGTTCGGCAGCCTCATCTTCGGGCGGTTCTTCTGCTCATGGGGCTGTCACATGCTCGCGTTGCAGGATCTGTCCCATTGGGTCCTCAAGAAACTGCGCCTCCGCCCCAAGCCGATTCGCTCACGCGTCTTGCTGCTAGTTCCCTTTGGTGCCGCAGGCTACATGTTTCTTTGGCCGCAGATCAAGCGCATGTGGCTTGGGCACGCACTGCCGGAGGCTTCCAGCCGACTGACCACCACCGATTTCTGGCGGGACCTTCCAGGACCACTCGTCATCACTCTGACGGCGCTGACCTGCGGCTTCTTGATCGTCTATTTCTTCGGCGGACGAGGGTTCTGCACGTATGGATGCCCGTATGGCGTGTTGTTCGGCGTTCTTGACCGCGTTGCCCCGGGGAAGAT
>JAJDDU010000497.1 GCA_029260155.1 Phycisphaerae bacterium
CAGACTCGGCTCGACCATGCAGGCGCGCAACGTCTCCAGTGAGTCCGGGTTCAGATAGGTCTTGTAGTCGGCTGGGTCCTTGGCACTGTCGGGGTTCTCTTTGGTGAAGAGTCGGTCGTAAAGGCGGACGTCGGCCTTGACCGCGCAAGCTGCGGAGACCCAATGCAACGTGCCCTTGACCTTGCGGCCATCCGGCGAGTCGCCGCCGCGCGTGGCTGGGTCGTACGTGCAACGCAGCTCGATCACTTCGCCGCTTTGCTCGTCTTTGATCACATCGGTGCAAGTAACGAAGTACGCATAGCGAAGCCGTACTTCTCGGCCAGGGGCCAAGCGGAAGAACTTCCGCGGCGCGTCCTCACGGAAGTCGTCACGCTCGATGTAAAACTCACGGGAGAACGGGATCATTCGCGTGCCGGCGTCGGGATCTTCCGGGTTGTTGACGGCTTCAAGTTCCTCGACCTGATCCTCGGGATAGTTTTCGATGACGACCTTCAGAGGCCGCAGGACGCCCATCACGCGCGGGGAACGCTTATTGAGATCCTCGCGGACGGCGTGCTCGAATTTGGCGACGTCGATCGTACTGTTGAACTTCGCAACGCCGACCTGCTTGCAGAAGTTGCGAATCGACTCCGGCGTGTAGCCGCGACGACGCATGGCTGACAGCGTCGGCATCCGCGGATCGTCCCAGCCATTGACTTGTCCGCTTTGGACGAGCTCCAAGAGCTTTCGCTTGCTCATCACGGTGTAGGTCATGGCCAAGCGGGCAAACTCGATCTGCCGCGGGTGGTGGATATCGAGGGCGTCGAGAAACCAGTCGTACAACGGGCGATGATGCTCGAACTCCAGCGTGCATATCGAGTGCGTGATCCCCTCGATCGAATCCTCAAGTCCGTGTGCCCAGTCGTACATCGGGTAGAGACACCATGTGTCACCGGTGCGGTGGTGCTTGGCCCGAAGAATGCGGTACATCACCGGGTCACGCATGTTCATGTTGGCCGATGCCATGTCAATCTTGGCCCGCAGCGTGCATGCGCCGTCGTCGAACTCGCCCCCGCGCATTCGCTCGAACATGCTCAGGTTCTCATCCACAGTTCGATTGCGATACGGGCTGTCCTCACCCGGCGAAGTCAGCGTTCCGCGATACGCTCGGGTCTGCTCGGGCGACAGCTCGCACACATAGGCCTTGCCCGCCTTGATGAGTTGCACCGCGAATGCGTACATCTGCTCGAAGTAGTCCGATGCGAAGCGCGGCTCACCTTCCCAGCCGAACCCGAGCCACCGAACGTCCTCGATGATCGAACGGACGTACTCGTCCTCCTCTTTGCTCGGGTTGGTGTCGTCGAAACGTAGGTTGCACGTACCACCGTACTGCTCTGCCAATCCGAAGTTCAGGCAGATTGATTTGGCGTGGCCGATGTGCAGATAGCCGTTGGGCTCGGGCGGAAATCGCGTGTGAACCTGGCCGTCCCATTTGTTGGCCTTGATCTCGCCCTCGATGATCTCCTGGATGAAGTTCAGGCGCTGCGGTGATTCCGATGCGGTCGGTTCCTGTTCCATACAGTTCTCACCCCTGTCACAGTTTATCGAGGCA
Source organism: Phycisphaerae bacterium (assembly GCA_029260155.1). GTDB lineage: Bacteria > Planctomycetota > Phycisphaerae > UBA1845 > UBA1845 > OFTM285. Next base: position 1,592 of record JAJDDU010000497.1, read on the forward strand.
ACCGCCCTCTCCTAGGCCCGCTGCGCGTCGACGGATAGGCTGGGGATTGCGCTGTGGCTGCCCACTACTCGTCACTCCGGCTCACCCGCATAGATGAACTCATCTTGATCGGTAAAATACGGTATGTGCTTGCGCTCAAACCCAAGCCGACAGTATACCTGCGAGATCAACTTGAACGCAACCGTCCCGGTCAGATCGTCTGCGCTTGCCGTAATCGGCAAGACTTTCAGGTCAGTGTCCGTGATCACCCCGGTCTCTGACTCAGCGACGCGCCGGGCCGTCGCTTGGTGGAACATGTAATCTACCTTGCCTGGAGCATGGGGCAAGAGGCGGCGATTCCTGACTTGATAGAGTTCGAATCGAAAACGCACATCGCCAGCGAATCCTACTTCTTGACAGATCCTCCGCGATAGCCGAACAAAGCAGGCAGTGGATTCTATGAGACTTAGGGCATGGAAGGGACGCTGCTCGATCGGTAGATTCGGCGCCTCGCTCCAACATATCCATTCATCGTCAGCTGCGTTCCAGAATTCCAGGTGACCGTTCCAGTAAAGCCGTAGATGGTGCGCGTCGATGTCGGAGTGAAACAGCCCCGAGGCTCGCTCGCGCGTTTGCACTTGTAGATCGTGCAACCCAACACCGAATCCGTTACGACGCTCGTCGGGCGGGTTCTTCAAGAGTGCTCGCAACGCTTCGCGGTGTTCACTGATGTTCCGTCCATGAACGGGGAGCGGCGTTGCCGTCAGGCGGAAGAAGGGACGCTTGCCGACCTCGCGTTTGAACGCCCTCTCTGCGTGCGGTGCGAAGGACTCATCGCTGCGAAGTTGAAGCAACCCTTGCTCAGTTACGTCTTCCTGAAGTTCGCGCCGAAGCAGGTCTTGTTCGCGGTGAGCGACTACTTCCCGACGTAGGTGTGCGATTTCGCGCCGTACTGCATCTCCCTCCATCGCTTCACGGATTTCGGCCACGGTCATGAGTTTGACTCCGTCCTGATATCGCATCCAGAAATAGTGATGTTCGCGATCAGGAGTGGCCGCGTGTGGTTTCTGGTCCGACTCAGGCACGTTACACACTACAACACGTTTGTTGTCGACAGTGATGATGCCGATGTTCAGTTGGGTCAGTCGAGGAGCTATCAGCGTCAGACAACGGTCGAGTAGCGACCGACGAACATTCTCCGGGTCGTCAACGCCAACGATTGCGGAAGCTCCTCTAGAACCGTCTTCGTCCACGCCTATGACAATGTACCCCCCGGCGGCGTTCGCGAACGCGCAGATATCCTTGATAGTCTCGTGCCGGGCCTTGTCCGACCGTCCGTATGGATCACGCTTCAAATCAAGAAACCGACCTTCGCGCTCGCCGCGAAGGACGAGGTTCCTGATGTCGTCCGGCGTGATCTCCGAATCCAGTTTTCCGTCGAAGATCATGGAACAACATCCAACGGTGTCAAAACAGCGTGCGTGCCGGCGTGCATTTCTACAAATGGAATCGGGCTCGCAATCATCCAGTGTCCGTCGTAGACCGACGATTCAAGCACACTTTATCCCGATTGCCCGAACGCGTCCATGGACGGCGAATCGAGCGAGGGCGGGGTCTTCTCTTGTGGGGCGGGTTTCGCCCGCCGCGATTGAGCGAGAAGGCGGGTGAAACCCGCCCCACCCTCGCGA
>JAJDDU010000498.1 GCA_029260155.1 Phycisphaerae bacterium
GCCTTGAAAACACGCGAAAGCAACGGGGCAGGTCGTGACTACACAGCCTCCGGCGCGCCAACACCCCACGCACACCTCACAAGATGCGATTCGAACCGCAAAGAAATCCAAATACGGTCAGAACTGTTCAACTTGGGCTAAGCGCAAGTGCCGGGAATCCGCACACAAGATCCTCACGAGGCTGGCGTAGCACCCGGCGACCCGTCGCTGGCGCTCAGGGCTCTGACCGGCTCAATCGTCCCCGTCGCGAACCCACAGCAATCGGCCCACCGCAACGAGCCAATCCAAGCACGCACCGATCGCGCCCCGCTCCGCATGTCATGCCCACGCAAGCGTGCCCATGCTCAGACAGCCAACGAGCTTCCCAACGCAGTCGCCAAACAAAGAAAGCCCGGCGGCTTTCGCCGCCGGGCTGAAAAGTTTCAACTCGACGTCAGACAAACTGACCCGTGTCGTCTATTGACGGCCCCAGAGTGCGGTCACCTGGTCGGCACCGCTGCGGGACACGACGATGTCGTTCTTGCCGTCACCGTTGTGGTCGCCGATGCTCACGGCCGAACTCGTGTCGATCGCCGTGATCGTCACCTTGGTCATCGGGATGATCGGGTTGCTCAGCGTGCCGCCCGTCGGGATCAGCTTGAAGTAGTTGCCGCCCGAAGAGGCCGCCACAACCATTTCGGCACCTTCAAAGACACCGGTGGTCATCCGGATGCCGAAGAAGTCGCTGGCCTGCTCGCCGGCTACGCTCGGGATCGTCGCGGCGTTGACCGCGTTGGCGGTCGCTGCCGGATAGACGTAAACCTTACCCGCACCATCCGCGGTATTGGCGGTGTGCGCGTTCTCCGTGGCAGCGATCACGATCTGACCGGCAGGGGTTGTGGCCACGGCAAAGCCGAACTGGTCGCCACCAGAGCCCTCACCAGCCCACGAAACACTCAGCGTCGCCGTGGTCGCGTCTGTGCTGTTAAGCGCCGAGCCACCCGGAATGCGGAACACCGCTCCGTTGTACGCCATGTTGTTCGCCGTGGCTTCGTCGTTCCCTGGCCCACCCACATACACGTCGTGCAGCGTGGTGCTCGTGAACGGTCCAGTCGCCATGGCAAAGCCGAAGAACGGCTCGTCGATGGCACTCGTCGCAACACCCGTGTAGCTGTCCCACTTGTTCGCGGGCAGATTGGCAAACGCGGCGCCCGTCGAGATCGAGAAGCCCGGAGACGGTACGGCACCGGCCGAACCACCCTGCAAGATGATCACCTTGCCCTCGATGAAGCCGTCGGCACCGCCGTCGAAGCCGCCGTCACCGAAGATCAGGTCGTTGTACGACGTGCTGCTGAACGGAGCCAACGCAATCGTCGCCGGAATGGTGCCCGTGTTCGAGTTGGTGTAGTCGAACGTGATCGTGCTCGGCGCGGCGACCGTCGTCTGATTCGACTGAACCGAGTAGACCTTGTCGGTCGAGCCCGTTGCACCATTGCTGTCGTAGATCTTCACCAACGGATCGGCAGCGTTGCACGCGACGACCAATTCAGGCTTCGTCGAATCACCACGCAACGGACCAATGGCCACGCCCGAGACGGTGCAGCCACTGTCGACCTGCTCCAGGAACGTGTAGTTCGCATTAGCAAATCCGAGCGTGTTGGCATTGCCCTTCTGATTGGCGACCGGCTTGTAGATGCGGATGTCCTGAGCGTCGTAGTTGGCGTTCGCATCGGCACCGCCCCAGACAATCATGTGCATGCCGCCATCGTTCTTGATGTCGGCGAACAAGATGTTCTGCCCACGCAGCGCTTCGCTGTTCGTCGTCGCTGCGGCACCGCCGACAGCGTCGTTGACCACACCGGCGTACAGACGACCACCCGAGGTCGACTGCGGCTGACCGATCGACGCGGCGACGATCGCCAACTCAGTGTTGACCGTCGTGGACGCCCAGTCGGTCCCGACGAGAACTCTGCCGCCAGTGACGGCCGAGGCAACACTCACCTGCCCGGCGTTGAGGCCGGCGTTAACCGTGTAGGTTCCACGCGTCGAGGCGGGGAACGGAACCATCAGCGTCGAAACCGTATCGCTTGCGACAACGGTTTCCGAGGACAAGTCTGTGACATTCGTGGCCGTATCGACATCCACCGACGTGAAGTCGATCGCACCGCCAACACGTGAAAGCGACTCGAAGTCAAAGTTCGCACCACCGGCCGGCGTCAACACTTGGTTGTACAGGCCGCCCGTCGCCGCCATCGCCGCGGCAGAGCCATTGGCTGCCGCCTGCGGAATCCAGGCCGGAGCGATCGTCCTTACGACCGTGTCGCTGTCGCTTACGCCGCGCGGGTTGGTCACCGTAACCAGGAACTCGTACGGGCCGGGAACCACGACATTGGTCCGCGTCGTAGTTGAGCCGTCCTGCTTGAGCAGGTTCTGAGTCGAAGCGATGCCCGGCGGGTTGATCAGCACGTCGGTCGTACTGGCATTGCCCGATCCGAACGGAGCCAAGAGGTCGACCGTGTCCAGCGGCTGAAGCGTCGCATCGGGCGTGCTAACCACCGTCCACTCGTGCTGCAGCGTTTCACCGGCCTGGGCACTCGGATCGGACGCGGTGGCCGCGAGGGCAGGAACATTGGCCGTCGAAAAGACGATCGGGGCGCTCGCATTGAAGACGACGGCAGCGGACTGGTCCGCACCGGCACTCACGTTAATCACAACATCCACTTCAGGGCTGCACTCGGCAGTGGCAGGGTCGCCAACCGCAGTGGCCGTATCGACCGCATCGACCGCCGGCGTCTCGCAGAAGAGATCGGCGTTGCAGGTGTCGCCTTCGGGGCAACCGGTATCGTCGGCACACACCGTTTCGGAAACGACTGCGTCGGTTCCCGGCGTGGTCTCGATGCTGTTGTCCTGCCCGGAGACGGTCACGGTGACGCCACTGGCGCCGGTGACGGTGACATCAACCGTTTCAGGCGTATCGTCGTCGTCGCCCGCGAGCGTGCCGGTGCCCGTGATGGTCCAAGTGAAATCAACACGTCCGCCGTCCGTACCGCCATCGCTCGAGGCGGTCAGCGCGAAGGTCGAGCCACTGCCCGCATTTTCGGGACAACCGGCGATGCTGACGCTGAGGCCTTCCGGCTCAACAACCTCATCTTCGCATACGTTGTCGGTGCAGACCTGATCGGCACCGCAATCGCCATCGGTGAGGCACTCGACGCAGCCGTCGGCGTCCTCGTCGCAAACCTCGCCATCGGCACAAGGAGCGTCGCCATCCGCACAGGCGCCATCGACGCATGCCTCTTCGCCATTGCAGAAGTCGCCATCGTCGCAACCGGCGTCGTCGTCGCAAAGATCAACGCAGACGTCAGCGTCGTCGTCGCACTCCTGAGCATCGGTACACGGCGCCGTACCATCGGCACACGCGTTGTCGGTGCAACTCTCGTCACCGTCGCAGAAGGTGCCGTTGTCGCAATCCGAGTCAGCCAAGCACGCAACGCAGAGGTTGCTCTCTCCGGTCTCGTCGCTGGCATCCACCAAGCACAGCGGCGTATCCGCCGGACACTCCGACGCGTCATCCGCAGTGCAATCAACACCCGGCGGAACCGGACAACCAACCACCAACACCAACATGGGGACCAGCGCCAACACAGCACCGACGTTCAAGAGACCCGACAGCCGCGTGTCGCGGAACCCCGAACCTTTACCTTTTCTAGCTACCATTAATCGACCTCCAGTAAAAACTTTCACGTGATTCGTGTTCCACGCGGTCTCTTTGACGGTTATCCCATCGAATATTACAAACGCGATCTACGCACACCGCGCAGCCGCGACACTTGCCAAACCTGTACACAGACAACTCGATTGCCACTTCCTAATCAAAACTCGCTCACCGATTGACGCTGTAAAACCAGCGTTCCTGTAAACGTACGAGTCCGATCGCAGCTTCATTCATGGAGATGGTGGCCTTAACCGTACTGACTACGCGCCAACATTATCAGTAACGGTATGCCTCCTTGCACTATGCACTCTTGCACCGCCCTGGCACCAACTCGGGTACACAGACGGCAACACTCCCAACGCGGGCGAATTGTAGGTCTTGCCACTTGCCCGTCAACACCTATTTCGCGAAAAAGTGGCAATTTACCGACGCCCGCATGCGACTTCTTGTCACCACTGACAAGCCGCAAGGCGGTACCGACGCCTCCATGCGCCCCTGTGTCGTCGCTATCGGCGCCTGCCTCACATTTGCTTGAGTTTTTGCGCCGCAGTTCGACTTTTCGCCAACGCCGAAACCACCCCAAGACCGCAGGGAAGGCGGCGATTCTATTAACTTCACAGGGCGAACCACTAGAAACCCGCCCGGACACAGAATCTGCAACATCATTCTATAGCTGACATTAGAAACGCGTCGAGCACGTCGCTAGCAGCTCTTTCACAGGAGATATGATCTACCCAAGCGACTGATTCTGCCTCGCTCAAGACTATTCCGCCTCGTCGCGATGCGTTTTCGCACGCTCGGCCACCATTTCCTCGATCAGTTCGATCACCGACCGGGCAATTTGCGCCTTGCTGCCACGCTGCGGAGGCGACCAATCACCCCCAGCCCGAAGAATCTCGACGACCGCGTCGTCACTGCCGACGTTGGCCAGGCCATTCAACACAATCGCGTCACAACGCTTCTTTCGGAGCTTCTCAGCCGCGTTCTTGTGCTGATCGTGATCCTCCATCGCGAACCCGACCAGCACGCGCCCTTCCTTAATGCGCCCGAGGTGCGCGGCGATGTCACGCGTCGCAACCAATTTGATCGCCCGTGGCTGCGTACGCTTCTTGAGCTTGTGATCCAGCGTTCGCGTCGGGCGATAGTCGCACACCGCAGCCGTCATGACCGCTGCGTCGCACATCAGAAACTCATCGCAGCACACCTCGAACATCTCTCGCGCGGTGACCACGCGAATCGACTTCACCCCAGGCGGATCGTCCAACGGAACAGGCCCTGCCACCAGAACGACCTCGTGCCCCAGTTGCCGCGCAGCAGCGGCAAGCGCGAATCCCATTTTGCCAGAGGACGGGTTGGAGATGAACCGAACGGTGTCGAAGTATTCCCGGGTAGGCCCAGCCGTGACGAGTATGCGCACGCGAAGTGTCCTATGACGCGGGGACGCTAGCACCGCGCGGCCGCGCCGATCGCAATGCGTCGACCGCCGCGCTTAGAATGTCATCGGACTCGGACATACGCCCCGGCCCGATCGAACGGCAGGCCAGCCAGCCCTCCGCAGGGCCCACGATGGCGTAGCCAAGTGTACGCAGCTTGGCGATGTTGTCCTGTATCGGCTGATGAGCCCACATAACGTCGTTCATCGCAGGTGCCAGCATCACGCGATCACCGGCGGCTGCGACCATCGTACTCACCAGGTCATCGCAAATACCGTTGGCGATCTTGCCGATGATGTTGGCCGTCGCGGGGGCGATTAGGAACAGGTCCGCCCCACGGGTCAGACGAATGTGCTGTGGATCGTAGGCGCCGGCTGCGTCGAAGAGATCTCTCAAGACTCGCCGCCCGGTCAGCGCCTGAAACGTAGCCGGGCCAACGAAGTGCGTCGCCGAATCCGTCATGGCCACCGTCACCCCAGCCCCACGCTGAACGAGCGATGACACGACGTGGCACACCTTGTACGCGGCGATGCCCCCGCACACCGCGACAACCACTTCGTAGCCCGCCAACTCGGCCGGATTAATGTTCTTCGGCGTCATCGTCCAATTCGGTGGGAAGGATGGCCTCGATCTTGCCTTCGGCGATTTCCTTGACCACGACCTCGAGTTCGGTGAGACCGTCCGTCTCGATCATCGGCCTGGCGCCTTGCATGATCTGCAGCCACCGCCGCTGAATCAGCGCGGTGAGCTTGAACCGCCCACCCAACTTGTTGATGATCTCATCGCTCTTAAGTTCTTCGATCATGTATCCTTCATCTCCTTTCGGACGATCGACAACACCTCTTCGACGGTGTCCACCAAAACGTCGTTTACCACATAGTGGTCGTAGCAGCCCGAGTCACGGGCCGCCGCGATCTCGCCGTCCGCTTCCGCGAGCCGTCGTTTCAACTGATCGGCCGACTCCGTTTTCCTGCCCGCAAGCCGTGCAACCAGCGTTTCGTGCGTCGGCGGAAGCACAAAGATCCGAACCGATTCCGGCATCTTGGCGGCCACCTGTACGCCGCCCTGCACGTCGATTTCCAGAATCACGTATTGGCCGGCCTCGACGGCGGCCCGGATCGGCAAAGCCGGTGTCCCGTACCATTGCCCGATATACTCGGCCGATTCGAGAAACTCTCCTCGCTCGCGCATGCGCTGAAACTCATCACGCGAGACAAAGCGGTAGTTTTCCCCATCGATCTCGCCCGCCCGCGGAACACGGGTCGTCGCCGAAACACTCCACAATGCCCGCGGAAGTCGCTCGAGCAACGCATGACAGATCGATGTCTTGCCCGCACCGGAAGGCCCACTGATCACCACCAAGCCACCCAGGGACTGCGACCGTTCGCAACCGCCCTCACTCGGCATTTTGGACCTGCTCCTTGATCCGATCAATACCCGTCTTCATCTCGACGACGGCCCGCGCGATCTGCGAGTCGCTGCTCTTGCTGCCGATCGTGTTGGCCTCGCGAAGCATCTCCTGAGCAAGGAAATCCAGCTTTCGCCCCACACCGGTCGGCGCATCACAAATCTCCACGAAATGCTCCAGATGGGCACGCAATCGAGAAATCTCCTCGCTGATGTCGCAGCGATCAGCGTACAACGCCACCTCGCGGGCCAGCGAGTCCACCGTCAGCTCGAACCGACCAGCCGCCATCAACGATTCCACCCGCGAGGCAAGACGTTCGCGATACTCCGTCACAACGGTCGGGGCATGCTCCACCACGCCGTCCAGTGTCTCCCGAAGACCCGCGCAATGATGCACAAGATCGTCGTGCAGCGCCTTGCCCTCGCGCTCACGCATCTGGACAACCTGCTCCAAGCAGGTCTCGACCATCTCCGTGATCAGGGCGATCTGCGACTCCCGCTCCGTATCGGTCAGCTCGTGCGATTGGCACACGCCCGGCAGCGCAGTCAACGTAGCCAGGTCCAGCGTCGCCTGCACGCCATCGGGAAGCTCCACCGTTGCGAGCGCCGCCGCGTAACGCGACAGCGCCGCCTGGTTCACCTCATAGGCCGCAGTAGCCGTCGCATTCCGCCGCCGCAAGGTGACCGTCACGCTGCCACGCGTCAGACGCCCCCGCAACAGCTTCTCGATCGCGGACTCAGCCCATTGCACGCTCTCCGGGAGCTTGATAACCGACTTCAAATACCGGTTGTTGACGCTGCGGATTTCCAGCGCGTACTCCACCCCACCGTCGGAGCGATGTACCTCGCCGTAGCCGGTCATGGAGACGATCATGGATTAGGGCTTGTCCTCACCAGCGGGCGGCGACGTTTCATCCGCCGCCTTCGTATCATCCGCAGCTCCGGGCGCCGGCGTCGTAGAGCCGGCAGCACCGGCATTCCCAGTGCCGGATGGCGTCACTATGGGCTTGATCCCTGTGGCCCCCGGCGTGATCGGCGTACTGCCAGCCGGCGGCGTAGCCGCAGGCGTCACCGGAAGTGTGACCGGCAACGATTCCGGCAACACAATGGCCGGTGGTTCCGCCACCGTGGGTGGAACAAGAACGTAGTTCCCGATCACCGCCATGAACAAGTAGACTCCAGCCAGCGAGCAGGTGATCACCGTAAATGCGTCGCCCGTCTTGGCACCGAACGCACCGCCGCCCCCACCGCCGCCGAACGCGCCGACAAGACCGCCGCCGGATGCCTGCTGAACCAAGATCACCAGAATCAACAATCCACAAACCGCGATCAGCCCCGCACCGAGCAGCCACTGACCCCACGTAAACGCCGCCAACAATGACATTTGCACTACCTTCGTCGTTTCAACACTAGCCGCCAACCGAGGCAGCCGCAGCCGATATAATACTCACAAAGTCCTCTGCCACCAAGCAGGCCCCGCCGACCAAAGCGCCGTCAACATCGGCGCAGGCCATCAGCCCGGCGGCATTGCCCGGCTTGACGCTCCCACCGTACTGAATTCGCAGGTTCGAGGCCGCCTCAGCACCAAAGATGCTCCCAATCTTGCCACGAATAAACGCGTGGACCTCCTGGGCCTGCTCCGGAGTGGCATTTCTACCCGTCCCGATCGCCCAAACAGGCTCATACGCAACGGTCAAACGCGAGGAGTCCATATCCGAGCTCAAGACCTCGTCCATCTGACGCTCAACCACGTGCATCGTCTCGGAGGCTTCGCGCTCTGACAGCGATTCACCGACACAGAATATGACCTCAAGCCCCTCTGAGAGGCTAGCAATCACCTTTTTACGCAGGAAATCCCCGCCCTCACCGAACAACGCCCGCCGCTCGCTGTGCCCGATGATCACATACGCGCAACCAGCCGCCTTGAGCATGCCCGGCGAAATCTCGCCCGTAAACGCACCCTTCGGCTCAAAATGAACGTTCTGAGCCCCAACCTTGATCGCCGTCCCGTCCACCTCGCGGCCGAACGGGTACAGCAGCGTAGCCGGCGGACACACCGCCACATCCACCGCAAGATCGGGCGACAGGTGCTCCCGAATGCCCTTCATCAACGCTCGTGCCTCCACGAGCGTCGTGTGCATCTTCCAATTACCAGCCACAAACGGTCGACGGGCCATGGCAACATCCTCAACCACAAATGAGACGGATCTGCGAGGTTCGCACGGCGACCTCCCGACAGACGCAGCCCAAGTATACCCGCACCGACGCGATCCGTAAACGCGCCCCCAACTCCGGGTAGCGGGTCACTTTGACGGGTGGCACGGTCTGGCCCAAAGGCCAGGCCGTGGGATTGAGGCTCACGGCCTGGCCTTTGCGCCAGACCGTGAAACTATGAAGCGAGTCTCCCCTTGGGTACGTTCGGGGTCTCGGATCGGGGGTCGTAGCCTCGATCA
>JAJDDU010000499.1 GCA_029260155.1 Phycisphaerae bacterium
GTTCTTCAACTTGTTCTTCACCATCCACTTGCCGCTCGGCGTGCTGCCTTCCGCGCCGAGACCAACCTTGAAATGTTCGACAAACGTGTTGCCGCAGAAGACGTCCAGCATGTGCGTGCTCTTGGTGACCCGCGCGTGAAACGGACCCTGCACGACCTTGATGCGCCGGCCCGCCTGGATGCGGTGCGGGTCGCGAATCGCGTTGATCTGGGCGAGGAAGTCAGCCGTCACATCGTACCGCTTTGCGATCTTGTTCAGCGTGTCGCCGGAGGCGATCACATAGTAGCTCGCGTACGGATCATCCTTGGCCACCGTACTGGAGAAGACCGTCTCCTGGCCGAGCTTGCGCAGCTCTGCCCGCGCCTCCAACTCCGCTTGGTCCGAGAGGCCTTGGTCCATCGCCTCACTGAAATGGGCACGCGCCAGAACCTTGTCGCCGTTCACCAAGCCGCGGTGCGCCGAATCCAACAGAGCGTCCGACCGCTGCGGATCGTCCAGGGCGCTGTCGCCTGCGGTCGAGGCCATCGGGTTCTCGCCGCGTTCCGGTACGTCGCCGTTCGGACCGCCGTCCAGGTCTTCGTTCTCCGGCCGATCCGTGGTCAGCGCGGGCATCGCCCCCGGCTCATCTCCGGACTGACCGCCAAACAACCCGACCAGGCTATTCCGAAAGAAAATGCCGATGCCGAGCGCGCCGAATGCGACGGCGACCGGTGCCAAGCGACTGCGTTTTCGCCTACGTCGACGTGCCACGATGGGGGTTCTCCTCTCTTGACTGATCTGTCTGACCGCCGCCCGGCCACGCCACGCCCCAGGGCGCTCGGTGGCGATGCGCGCCGCGCCAGCCGCATCCGCCGCCAGCATAATCCCGAACTGTCGCTTTGCAAGACCGATCCTCCTGAAGACGAAAAAACACACGCCCCGCGGTTGGCGGCAGGCTGTCTCGGGGGAGTGCCACATTGTGGCACTTCTTGGCAGCGTCTCACGCCGGCGAACGTGGCCGACAGGGCAGAATCCGACGCTCTGCCCCGCGGAGTCTCGTGGATTCATGTCGCCGCCGGAGATCGTCACTCGCCGCCGCGTGGGACGGGTGCGTGGCGACCGGAGATCTCTAACCGTTGAGCGAGCATAACGTTATCGCGCCGGCCCGGACCGGCGCATGTAAGACTATTCGGAATATGCCGCATTTTCGACACATTCGGCACAATCGCTCGCCCGATCGGCAAGCCACCGGGGGGAGGGCACAGCCAAAACTGGACTTTCGCTTGACGAAGGGTATCCGTTATTGGTATCAAGGAGGGTGCAAGTGGGGGCGGAGTCTGTCTGCCCCGCTCTGCGGACGAGGCTGAGGTGCGAAGGAAGCAAAACATCGACATTCCGCCGCGCAGCGGCTGCTGCGCCGTTGCAGACGCGGTTTTGCGGTTGCTCCTGATCGTGGTGCCCAGCGCGTATGTCATGGCGTTGGCTGTGGCTGCGCCCAAAGTGCCGTGGCTGGGGCTTGTCGTACTTGTCCCGCTGTTACTTACGATCCAGACTCGGCGCCCGCACGTCGCGATGATCGCGGTCAGCCGTCGCCGTCTGCGCGTTGAATGGTGTTTGGTGGCCAGCCTCTGCCCGTTTGGGCAGGGTTCTTTCGATTTTGTGTTTTGAGTTGAATGAGGAGATCGGGCGCGGGCATGTTTGAGCCGGGAAATGATCTTGGCGGTGTCTACAGCGACAACGATCAGTAGTAGCTAGGAGGATTCGATGAGATTGAATTCGGGGAACGTTATGTTCGCGGCAGCGTGTTTGCTGCTCCCGGTGGTGGCCTTCGCGGCCAGCGACGTGGATAAGATGCGCGACTACCTGATGACTGCGCCGGGCGCGGTCAACGACGGTGCTTTTCAGAAAGCGCTGGAAGTAGTCGACGACGACATGCTCAGCATGCTCGTGGCGAAGTTCGACCTTAAAGGAAGTGCGCCGACCGATGCGACACGTGCGGCATTTGTCGATGCGGTCACCGCGAAGCTGGCGTCCAAGTCCGCTCAGCGGGACGCACAGGAATTCGGTACGGCCAGTTCAACCAGGACAGTGATTTCTCCGAAACAGTCCCCTGAGGGGCCGGGAACGGTTTATTCCGCGGCCGGCGGCGCGATCACGGATACGGCCACCGGGTGTGGCGATCCAGTAGGGAATACCCCGACGGTGTTCCCCTCGATCGTGATCGCGGGTGAGCCCGGTCCTGAGATCCTGGCGGTCGAGCTGACCGGTCTGGTTCACACATGGGGTCCTGACCTGGAGATCACGCTGGACGGTCCCGGTGGATTCACCACACACCTTGTTGACCGTTTCGGTGCCACAGGGACGGCGTGCGGACCCAACACGGATTTCGACGCATTGAACACCTACACGTGGTCGAACCTCGGTGTTCTGTTCCCCGAGGCTCCTGCGAACCCGGTTCCATCGGGTGACTTCCTCCCGACCGCTGATGCGGGTGTTGCTGCGGCGTTGTTTCCGGTCGGCGATCAGAATGGTACGTGGACGCTGACCATCACCGATTGGTCGGGTGGTGACCTAGGCAGCATCGCCGGCTGGTCGATCACGGTCGGCGGTATCGCTGCGGTCTGCCCCGACGGCAGCTGTGACGGTGGTGAGACTGCGTGCACTTGCCCTGCCGACTGCGGTGCGCCGCCGGCGGACGAGGCGGGCCTCTGCACCGACGGGCTCGACAACGACTGCGACGGTGACACGGACTGCGCCGATACCGATTGCCAGGTCGGCACGGAAACCGATTGCGGCGACGGGATCGACAACGACTGCGACGGGCTTACCGACTGCGCCGACACCGTGGATTGCACGGTCGGCAGCGAAACGGACTGCAGCGACGGTATCGACAACGACTGCGACGGCGTCATCGACTGCGCCGACATCGTGGATTGTACCGCCGACCCGCTGTGTGCGGACAACGACGAGTGCGCCAATGCCATTGTGGTGACCGATGGCAGCACGCCATACGACAACACCGGCGCCACACTCAGCCCCGAGCTGGTCTGCGATACCAACATGCAGGATTCGGACTTGTGGTACGTGTACACCGCGACCTGCGTGGGCACTGCTACGATTGCGGCCGGGTGCAATGACGCATCAACGCCGGACATGGTTCTCGAAGTCGATTCGGGCGCGTGCGGCGCGCTGACGAACGTCGGCTGCGAAGATGACAACTGCGGACTCACCAGTAACTTCGCCTCGACCGCCGACGTCGACGTCGTGCAGGGCAACGACTACTACATCCGCTTGAGCGGGTGGAACGGCGGCACCGTCGCTGGAACGCTGGTGATATCGTGCGTTGGTGGCGACTGCGGTACCAATGGGTGCGAAGTGCCGTTCGAGAACGAGTGCAACTGTCCCGCGGACTGCGGCGCGCCACCGTTGACCGAAGCCGTCTGCACCGACGGGCTCGACAACGACTGCGACGGTGACACGGACTGCGCCGATACCGATTGCCAGATCGGCACGGAAACCGATTGCGGCGACGGTATCGACAACGACTGCGACGGGCTTACCGACTGCGCCGACATCGTGGACTGCGACCCCATCGGTCTGCCTGCTGAGACGGCGTGCGGTGATGGCTTCGACAACGACTGCGACGGTGACACGGACTGCGCCGATACCGATTGCCAGATCGGCACGGAAACCGATTG
>JAJDDU010000500.1 GCA_029260155.1 Phycisphaerae bacterium
CTGAAGGCACTGTCGGCGCGCATCGCTGGATTCGTTGCGCAAGGCAATGGTAAGCTCGATGCGTTCACGCATGCCCATCTCGACGAGGCCATGACGCGAATTGACAAGGCACTGGAAGCGGAATTCAAGCTGTAGCCAAAAGGACAGAACATGAGATACACGATCAATATGAAACGCGCACAACTGCTTGCAGTTGCACTTGCCGGACTGATTCTCTGTGCCAACCGGAATGCAGTGGCCGGACCGGACAAGAAAGAGAAAGAGCCCGACTTCCCCAAGTTCGAGGAAGTCACCAAAGACATGGAAGTGAAGAAGGGATTCCTCACGCTCTATTTCGACGAAAAGGAAGACACGCTCTTGGGGCAGATCCCCACGTCCATGCTGAAAGAGCCGTTCTTGCTGAGCATCTCAATACCGAAGGGCCCGACCTATGCGGGATGGATGGTCGGCGGCAGTGCGGTCTACTGGGAGCGGATGGACAAGAAGCTGGTCCTGATGCAAGCCGACACGCGTTACAAAAAGGCCAAGGGCAGCACCGTCGAGGATGTTGTCGGTCGCACCTACACTGACACGATTGTTAAAGCCTTCGATATCAAGACTGAATCGCCGGGCGGCGACCCGATCATCGATTTCGCAGCCCTGCTCAAGACCGATTTCGTCGGTTTGGGTGAGGCCTACGGTGGTCGGCACATAGACAAGTCGTTGTCGCGGTGGTGTACATCGAAAGTGTTTCCACACAATGTCGAATTGGCCGTCGATACCGCATTCATGGGCAATGGACCCGGCGCCGACGGTATTCTTGCCTCTGTTCATCTGAGCCTATCGAAGCTCCCCGCCAACGGTTACACGCCGCGCGAAGCGGACGACCGCATCGGCTACTTCCTTACCGCTCAGAAAGACTGGGGCGCCGATCACGACGACAAGACGATTTTCAAACGCTATGTCCATCGCTGGAACGTCGAGAAACAGGACCCCAAAGCGGCTGAGTCTCCGGTCAAAAAGCCGATCGTCTTCTACATCGAGAAGACCGTCCCCGTGAAATACCGGCGCTATGTGCGTGAGGGCATCCTCGAATGGAACGCCGCGTTCGAGAAGTGCGGACTGTTGAACGCCGTACAGGTGCGCCAACAAACCGATACCAACGAGTTCAAGGATCTCGACCCCGAGGACATCCGCTACAATTTCTTCCGCTGGATCGTGAGCGGCCGGGCGTTTGCCCGCGGGCCGTCGCGCGTCAATCCGTTCACCGGGCAGATACTCGATGCCGACATCATCTTCGACGACAGCATGGTGCGCTTCTACGTGAACGAGTACGAATTGCTGGGCGCCGACGCGTTCGACGCATTCACTGATCCCGTCGCGGAGGACTTGTTCGCTGCCTATCCCGAGTACAAGTTTGATTCCGCGACCGACAACCGCGCGCCGCGATTCGCACAGGGGCGGCACATGTTCGACGAGGCTTCCATCTCCGAGCCGCTTCGCGCACTCGGTTTGCACGAAGACTCACGCTGCGAGTTGGGAATCGGCATGGTGCATCAGATGGCCTTCAATCAACTCGTCTCAGCCCAGACCGACGGCCGCGAACTGCCTCCGAAGTTCATCGGTCAGGTGATCCGTGAGATCGTAGCTCACGAAATCGGGCACACGCTCGGGCTGCGACACAACTTCAAGGGCAGCGCGTGGCGGAAGCTGAGCGACATCGTGTCTGCCAGCTCTGAAACGCGAGCGCTCACCGGTTCGATCATGGACTACAACCCGGCTGAGTATGCAGGCGCCGAGATCGAGCAAGGCGACTTCGTATCGCAGGCGATAGGCCCCTACGACATGTGGGCCATCGAATACGGCTACCGACCCTTCATGGCGGGTGGGGATCACGATTCCGAAGCGAGCATGCTCAAAGCCATCACCGGCAGAGTCGCCGAAGCGGGCTTGGATTACGGCACGGACGAGGATACCTCTGACTTCGGTCCCGATCCATACTCCTTCCGTTATGACAACGGGGACGACCCGGTCGCCTATGCCAAGCATCGCATGGCATTGTCGCGGCGCCTGATGAAGACTCTGGCCGACCGCGCGGTCGCCGACGGTGAGAGTTACGCTCGAATGCGGCGGGCGTTCCGAATCGTCACCAACGAGTACGCGTTCGCGTCGCGCATCGCAGCCCGCATGGTCGGCGGCCAAGTCATCAACCGCGACCACAAGGGCGATCCCGATGCCCGAAGTCCCTTCACACTGGTCTCCGTCGAAAAGCAGCGCGAAGCGCTCGCATTCCTCGGCGAGACCGTCTTCAGCGACGAGTACTTCCGGTTCGACCCCGAACTTCTGAACAAGCTCGGTGCGGGCCGATTCATGCACTGGGACAGCGATCAGATGGACTTCAACATCGACTACAACGTGCATGACCGGGTGCTGGGAATCCAGGCGCGCGTGCTGACGCTGCTGGTCAATCCACTGATCCTCAACCGCGTCCACGATGCCGAATTGAAAGTCCCTGAAAGCGAGGACATGCTCACCGTACCGGAGCTGCTCGAAACACTCACCGCGACCATTTGGTCAGAGTTGGCTTCCGAGGTGCGAGGGCGGACGACCAACCGTCAGCCGCGCATCACCAGCGTTCGCAGGAATCTCCAGCGCGAATACCTGCGACGACTTACTTCCATCCAACTCGATGCTCCGGGCCGAGGCCTTAACGCCGACGCCCATGCCATCGTGCGCATGACGCTCAAAGATCTCAGCAAGAGTATCGGGGCGACCCTCGAGGGATCCCGCGACACGCTTGATACCTACACGCTGGCCCATCTCGACGAAGCCAGGCATCGCATCGAGAAGGTGCTGGCCGCCGAGTTTACCGATGGCGCTTCCCGATCGCGCGGTTCGAGGGGACGAGCGACGCACGGCATCGAACCGGGCGCCTTGCGTTAGACGGGCGAGTATTCCACATGCCTGCAAAAACACAGGGCCGGGGCGACGAAATCGTCACTCCGGCCCTTGTTCGTTATTCTCCGGGGTCGGACGGCGCTTTCGGAGACGCGAACGGGTACATGTTGAGTTTCTCCGGGTCGCAAAGACCTGCGGTGTTGTACGGTTCGATCATTCGGTGGACCCGTTTGGAGAATGCGAGTTCGTTGCCGATTGCCATACCGGTCGATCCGTTGCACACTTTCGCCATGATCTTGGCCAGCCGCGCATCCTGGGCCAGTAGAAACTCGTCGTCTTCAGTGTGCTCGCCCGCACGGATACGCTCTTCGCTGTAGATCGCAGCCGCGAAGTACAGCATCGACACGCTGGTCATGATGCCGAATCGATCGAAGGACTCGATACACGTCGAGACGATCCGATCAAAGCGACGCATTTCCCGGAACATCGTCTTCGCATACGCGCCCAACTGCTCCGAACGATCCGGCGCATCCCAGTGCTTCTCGAGTATCCGGGCCAACCGTTCGACGCCGTAGAGCGTGTGCGCATTTCCGGAACTCAGGAATGGGTCGACGAAACACGCAGTGTGCGGCAGCGCAGCCCAGTCGTCTCCTGCGGATGTGCTCAACCGGCGCTGCAATCGCCCCGTTCGCACCATGGGCTGGACGGGCTTGGCACGCACGAACTGACGGCGAATCGAAGGATACTGACCCAAAAGACGTCGCCATTCCTCTTCCGGGGCAATCGTCGCATCAAGCGGATGATGTTGGGAATCGAGCGAGAATCCCGCACTCGTCACGCCGTTATCAAACCGAAGAACCCACATCCAGCCCCCCTCAATCAGGTGATGCAACGCCGACGTGTCGGGGTCGAATGGGTGGTCCTTCAGTTTGTGCCCGCGTCCCGAGAGAACCTCGGACCACAGCCCCACGTTCTCGAAATGTCCATACAGCGAACGGGTATCTGTGCGCATTCCCTCGCACGTGACTTTGTTGCCCGTGGCCTCCAGCAACGCTTGGCCCACGCCGGAGGCATCCACCGCGAAAGAGGCTGTTATTTCGATTTCGTCGCCGCCATCTTGTCGGCCACAAATACGCCACGAGTCTTCATGAACTACTGATGTCGACTCAAACCGATCGAGGTAAGGTACTTTTGCTTCGACCACCTTCTCCGCCACGAACGCGTCGAACTCTTCGCGGAACCAATGCGTGTCTCCCCGCTCAGCATTCGGGTTGGCCTCAACCAAGAGTTCGTTTACGTGATCACCCACGGGCTTGAATGCCTTACCAGGTCGATGAGAAAAGAAACTGAATCCCCGCTTCAGCCCGCACGCAACATCCGGGTAGGTACGCTTCCAAGAGCCATAGTTGGCGAACGGAATCAACCACGGAAGATCGTACCGCTCTGCAAGCACCTCAAGCTTGAGATTCGCAAGAGGCGTCGAGGACTCCCCGATGCGAAAACGCGGATGCCGTCCGCGCTCCAGCAAGACCACCTTCAGACCCACCTTTTGCCCGATCAGCGCGAGCAAACACCCCGCAAACCCTGCACCCACGATGACCACGTCACATGTTTCTTGTTTCATTCTGAAAACTTTACCGTCCGTTACCGCAGCGGG
The DNA here is from genome assembly GCA_029260155.1 of Phycisphaerae bacterium. Lineage (GTDB taxonomy): Bacteria > Planctomycetota > Phycisphaerae > UBA1845 > UBA1845 > OFTM285. The sequence goes on from JAJDDU010000500.1 coordinate 4,535, forward strand.
GATACACGAGGCTCGACCCGCTGCGAGAGGTTTATCCGAGCAAGACGCTGTACGCGCGCTTTCGCATCCGGCACGCCGCCCGCTACCTTCTCAATGTCCCACAAATCCAAGAACACGCGTCCGCGACGCTCGCCCAGAGCGTAATCGAACACGTCCTCCATTGCATCCAACGACGGCGGCTCGAATTCACCGTGCGCCGCCAGATCTTCCATCGCACCATTGCCGCCGCGCGTCGGAATAATCGCACAACATTCCACGCCCACGTCGAACGCGAAATCGATGGACCGCTGTGCCCACGCCACACCCTCAGCCTCCGAGAGATAGGGCGGCCGCAGCAGGATGAACGCTCGAACGTGCATCCCATTCGTCGTGAGCAGATCCGTCGCACGCGCGAAATCGTCAAGCGTCATCCGCTTGTTGAGCTTCTCCATCACTTCCGGGTGAACGGTCTCCAACCCCATGGCCACGTGAACATCACCGCTGACCATGTCGTTGAACGCAAGGCACCGCCGCCCGATGAGTCGCGGATGACTCTCGACGATGATAGTGTCAAACTGTGACACTGATTCAGCGATCTCAGCGTAGTCCTCTTCCGGAATCGCCCGTGGGTCGAAGAAATTCCCACTGTTGTACAGCTTGACGTGTCGCGCAGGCGGCAGGCGATCGAGCGCCCATCGAATCTGCCCCGCGATTTGTCCCGAAACGACGGATTCGTCCGTCGTATTCTTCCACAAATCACACATCAAACAGCGAAAAGGACACTCGCTGTTGGTCAGGAACACCGTGACCGTGTCCTCGACGCGCCCGCCCACCGTGCATTCCGGCTCCATCAGATAGGCGTAGGGTCTTGACGGGTCGACGCGGTTTTTCGGTCCGCGCCTTCCGACAATCCACTGGTCCGTGTCCGTAGCAGTCATGTCACGCATAGAGCGCATGAAACGCCTTGCGATACGTCTGCGGATCCTCCGGGAAGATGTCCGCGAATGCGCTGTCGGCCATCACCCCGTGCTGAAAACGTCGCTTCTCGAAAACCGGGAACTCCATCCCCGTCACAGCCCGCACGCCGCGCGACACGACCTCGCCCTTGAGCTGGTACAGGCGACCGTGCTCCCAGTCGGTTAGTTCAATAAAAGGAATGTCCTCCGCCACGGCGATCACGCTCGGCGAGGTGAACGGGCTAAGCGTTGCGAATCCGCTCTCAACTGCCGGCGCGTACATTCGCGCGTACCCGCGACTCTGCCCGCCCGAGTACGTGAGGGAGTGCTTCATCGAATCGACCCCCCATCCCTCCTGGTAGAGCATCGAGTTGTTCAACACGCTGCGGATGGTCAGCTCGGGATTCTCCTCAATGGGGTAGTCCTTGAGGTTCTCATCGCCGCCGTCCCCATCGAGCAGATGTCGCCACTCCGCGTGCCGAGACCGAATACCTCGATAAAGCGCCATCGTCATCGCCCCCGCCTGCACGTCCAGCGGCTTGTAGTCCTCCATGACGCGGATGGCCTCGTCCATACGAATGTCACTGCGTGACACTTCGATCGGCTCAAGAAACAACCCCAGATCCAACGCCTCAAGAAACGTGCGTGCCTGCTTGAGATCATCGCCACCCCCGTCAACGCTGAGCGTAAACGCTTTCAGGCGCGACGGGTTCATCCCCAGCTTCAGCATCGCGTGATAGACGAGCACGAACACCGCCCCACTGTCGATGCCGCCCGAAAAACACACGCCGATCGGCGCATCTTCCGGCACCGTGCACAGCCACTTGGCGATCTCGTCGTGAGCGGCTGCGATGTAACGCTCGCCGATGGCATCGAGGTCCGCCGGCATCGTTCCACGTGGCGGGCTGAAGAATCGGCGGTACGTCGGGTTCGGGTCCGGGCAGCCGAGAAGGCGAATCTCCACCGCGTGGTGCGCCGGCACCATCCGTGTGTACGATGCGTGAAACTGATCAGCAAGCCCCTCCGATTGCAGCCACGAGCGAATGTCGTCGATCCGATCGCTGATCACCAGGGCGGGGCCTGCCTGCAGCTTGGCAATGAAGTACCGCATTAACCGCCCGATGGTCCGGGCCATCCGAACCGTCTTGCCGTCGCGTCCCACGAGCGCGAATTGCCCGTCAATCCCCCGTATGCCCTCGGGGTCGCCACGGGTCACGATCGCCCGAGCTTCCTCGACGGTCATGTTGTAAATCGTGTTGCGCGAAGCATCCATCAGGTCGATCACGCGTGAGATTGTCTCGGTCGTTTGCACGGTCAACACCTCCAAAAGCTGTCTTGCGACCAACTGGGGATCATCGCCCCGCCGACGTTTTCTGTCCAATCCCTGGGGGTGTACCCCACAAAGCCGTAAGCCGTTAAACTACGCGGCACTTGTAGTGCCGTTCGGGACGGTGGGCGATCACCGGCGGCGGCTGACGAATCGAAAAGGACATCCACTCATGTCAAGTCCGTACGAATCCCTGCTTAAGAGCGTCCGAGAGATCGGCCAACTCGAATCCGTGGAGTCCCTTCTCGACTGGGACCTCGAAACGCACATGCCGCCCAACGGGCTAAAGGCCAGAGCAGAGCAGCTATCGATCATGGCCCGGCTCGTGCATGACCGCAGGACATCCCCGCACTTGGGCGAACTCCTGGGCACACTCAACGGTGACGCCGCAGATCCAGTGCAAGCCACGAACATACGCGAAACCCGCCGAACGTATGACCGCGCGGTCAAAGTGCCCGTCGAACTCGTCGGCAAGATCGCCAGCGTTTCCACGCACGCCAAGGCGGCATGGGCAAGAGCGAGAAAAGACTCGGACTTCACCCAGTTCGCACCGCACCTGAGCGAACTGCTCGAACTCAAACGCGAAGTCGCCGACCGCATAGGCCACGACGGCGAACGCTACGACGCGCTACTCTCGGAGTTCGAGCCCGGCGCACAGACCGCGCAGGTCGCCGAAGTCTTCGCCGAACTTCGCGGACCTTTATCGAAGTTTGTAACACAACTTAATCAATCGTCAACCCGTCCCGATCCGTCCATCCTCTGTCGGCGGTTTCCCGCCGCCGCCCAAGAAAAGCTCGCCCGCACACTCGCTGCGGCCATCGGATTCGACTTCAAGAGCGGCAGGCTGGACGTCTCAACCCATCCGTTCTGCTCCGGGAGCACCCCGCACGACGTCCGCCTCACCACGCGATACCAGGAGGACTTCTTCCCCGCTGCAATCTTCGGCACCCTCCACGAAGCCGGCCACGGCGTTTACGAACAGGGCTTGGACGCCGAACATATGTTCACGCCGATGGGCTCAGCCATCTCGCTGGGCATCCACGAGTCGCAATCTCGCCTGTGGGAAAACATGGTCGGCAGAAGCAGGCCGTTCTGGGAGCACTTCTACCCAGAGTGCAAGGCGGCCTTCGCCGAGAGCTTCGGCGATGTTTCGCTGGACCAATTCGTCGGCGCCATCAACACCGTGCAGCCATCCCTAATTCGCGTCGAGGCCGACGAGGTCACCTACAACCTGCACATCATCCTGCGGTTCGAGCTCGAACGTGAAATGATCGCAGGCCGTCTCGACGTCGCGGACATCCCCGAGGCCTGGAACACCAAGACCAAAGAACTGCTCGGCGTTTCGCCACCGGACGATGCGAACGGCTGCTTGCAGGATATTCACTGGTCGATGGGCACGTTCGGCTACTTCCCGACCTACGCGCTCGGAAACCTCTACGCCGCCCAGTTCCACGCTGCCGCTCACCGGGCGATCCCCGATCTGACCCAGCGCATTGCCGCAGGGGACTTCAGAACGCTGCACGAGTGGCTGCGAACCAACATCTACCGCAATGGACAACGCTACCGCGCCGGCGAACTCGTCGAGCTCGTCACCGGTCAGCCGCTGTCGATCGAACCGTTCATGGCCTATTTGCGGGAGAAGTTCTCCCCGTTCTACGGACTCTAGACAGTGGGCCGAAACACTGTCATCGCAGTTGCCTTCTTCGGTCACGCTGCCGCGGCGTTGCTGTACGCGAGACTGGACGCTTCCGACTCCGTGCGCGGGACGATCTACTTCTGTTCCAAGATCGTCGTCAACGCCATCCCGCTGATCTGGGTGCTGGCTGTGGAGCGACGCCGTCTGACGTTGTCGCGCCCCAGCCGCCAGTCGATCGTATGGGGACTCGCCACCGGGCTGTTCATCGGTTTGGCCATCGTCGCTCTGTACTACGTCGGGCTCGGTGAGCGCTTGGATGCAGTCGCGATGCGCGCCAAGCTGGCCGCCTATGGCGTCGTCGACCACTTCTTCCTCTTTGCCCCATTTCTGTGCATCGTGAACTCCGGGTTGGAGGAGTATTACTGGCGATGGTTCGTGTATGGCCAACTGCGGCGATCCATGCCCATGACCGCGGCCGCGCTGCTCTCGGCACTTGGGTTCACCCTGCATCACATCGTGGTGCTGGCTGCATACGTCCCCGACGTCTCCATCGTCGTTTTGCTAAATGCCGGCGTTTTCGCGGGCGGCGTGATCTGGGCGGTGCTTTACGAAAAGCGCGCCAGCCTCTACGCTCCCTGGCTGAGTCACATGGTGGTCGATGCGGCAATTATGGTGGCCGCCTACGACTTACTGTTCGTCGTCTAGCCGGGTCGGACCCACAGGTAACGCGTCTCATGAGCAGAACACAGGGGATTGTCATGGCGCTCGCCCGGAAAAGCGGGCCCCGCCAATTCATGGTCGAACTCGATGCCGCCGAAGTGCTCAAGGGAAAGGGGTTTGCCGGGGACGACCGCGCCGCAGGCAAACGCGGCGTGACGTTACTCAGCAGCGAGCGATGGATCGACGTCATCCACCAGCTGGACACCGTGCTTCCTTGGCACACCCGCCGCGCAAACGTCTTGATCCAAGACATGGATCTCGCCGCCACCATGGGCAAGCGACTTCGTGTAGGCGACATAGAGCTTCACGTTTGGGGTGAGACCAAACCCTGCGCTCTGATGGACGAACTCCACCCCGGTCTGCGGGCGGTCCTAGCGTCGGAAGTACGCGGGGGCGTACACGCCGAAGTTCTCCGCGGCGGCCACATTCACGTCGGCGACGCGGTCACACTGATGTAGTTGCTCCGAATCAGGGGCGCATCCCGGTCTGGGAGCCCACGCTTGCGTGGGCCTCACTCGACCGCAAGTCGCTTGCTCCGCGCGCCACAAGTGTCGCCGCCACATCGCCGGCCAGCCAGCGCGATAGCCTCGCCGCACCTCGCGCGTTGAGGTGGCAGTAGTCAAAGAAATCGTCATCCGTCACCAGATTCCTCGGAGCGCGCAAGACCGAAACACCGAGTTCGCCTACGGCGCGGTCGATGAACGCTCGATAGACGTCGTTCTTGTGAGGATGAGACGCGGGCAATGCTGTCGACCTGTGCGGCAGTTCCATCAGACGCACCGACACACCAGCCTCACGCAGCAGTCGGACGACATTGCGGAGGGCCTTGGGGTTCGGATTGCAGCCGGCAAACGTGGCGAGTTCTCCCCCATACGGCTGATCGGGCGTCAGCTTCGGGGAATTGCGCGCGTACGCTTGATTGCTGCTCGTCCATTCCGCCCAACCTCGGCCGTCGCGGCGGAGTCTTGATGTCGGGTGGACGGCGGCTCCACGCAACACCGTCCGCGCAATCAGGCGGCAATCCTTCCACTGGCGATAACTCGCGAAGAACGTTGAGCCCAGTGTCTCGCGAAGGAGCACGTCGTCCACCGAGGCGGCGACGGGGAGATCGCGCGAGTCACCCAGCGCTCGCAAGCCGCTCTCCAACCACGAATGTGGAACAGCCACCGTCGAAACCGGGCTGACTTCCAGGTAGACTATGTCCGGCAGTTGTCCGCTTTCGACGATGCGCCGAGCCAGCATGTACTGCGTGTACACACTCGCCGCAGAAGTACACAAGTTCAGGCTGTGGGGCTCTTTGCCACACAGCGCCCGAACCTCGCCGTCCACAGCTGCCGGACTGATGCCGAATAACCCCAAGGAGCTACCAATGAACACCACGTGGGGTTGCGGGTCCGCGCGCTCATACAATTCCCACTTCCATCGCACCCCGTTAGAGCTGTCGAGTATGTGCGGCAACCGAACGCAATCCAGCACCCGATCACCCACAACAAACACGACCACAAACCCAACCACCATCAAGAGAGCATCAAGCCGTGGCGGACACCGTTTCCGAGCCCCAATCGCCAGCGCGGGGTCCCTCCTACCGCCGCGGCAGCTAGGCTGGGCGTTCGCCGGAGCAGAACCGTGCACCGCATCTCTAAAACTGAAAGTAAATAAACGCATTCGTCTCCGGCGTCAGCAGAATGCACGCCCAAAGGCAAACAGCCGCCATCGCACCCCGCGTCAATGCCGGCAGTCGTCCAAAACGCTCTGCCAGCTCATCAAGACCAGGCAACAAATGGGCAATCGCACAGATGCACACGATGGCCCCGTAACGCAGCCCGCGCACATCCCCCGAGAAATCGACGAGACCGCTCAACATCGAACTCACCACGCCCCAATCCGGAGCACGGAACATCAGCCACCCGACACACGTCAGATGAAACATCACTATGATTTTCAACTCGCGCGGAACCCTCCACCGCCAACCCAGTCCGATTCGCCCGGTCACCGTGCCCCACGCCCGCTGCAAACCGAGCAGCACTCCATGAAAAACGCCCCACGTGACAAACGTCCAAGCAGCCCCGTGCCAAAGCCCGCCGAGCGCCATGGTGACAAACAAGTTGATCACCGTCCGCCGGCGCCCCCGACGCGAACCGCCCAGCGGAATGTACAAATAGTCCCGAAGCCAAGTCGAAAGCGAAATGTGCCACCGCCGCCAGAAATCACGGGGCGAATCCGCCAAGTAAGGCCGATCGAAATTCTCCATCAGCCGCAAGCCAAACATACGCCCCACGCCCAACGCGATATCCGTGTACCCCGAGAAGTCCATGTAGATCTGAAATGCATACGCATACAGCGCGATCCACGCGGAAACGCCGGTGAACGCTTGCGGGGCGGCGAAGACCTCATCGACATACACTCCCAGCGTGTCGGCCAGGACCATCTTCTTGAACAGCCCGCGAAACAGCCGATACACGCCGACGGCCATGTCCGAGTCGGCGAACTTCTGTTCCGTTTTGATCTGCGGCAGCAAATCTCCAGCACGCATGATCGGCCCTGCCACCAGTTGCGGAAAACAGGCCACGAAAATGGCGAAATCACGCAGACTCTTCTCCGCAGCCGCACCGCGATACACGTCGATCGAGTAGGACATCGTCTGAAACGTGTAGAACGAAATCCCCATCGGCAGCACGACGTTCAAAGTCGGCAGATCCGCCCCCACTCCGAACATCCCCAACATCGCAGCGGCTGAGTCTGCGAAAAAGCCGAAGTACTTAAACGTCGCCAAAATGCCAAGGTTTGTCACCAGGCTGACGCAGAGAATCCACTTCCGCGCACCGACCTCCCTCCGCCGCTCCATCGCCCGCCCGCAGGAGTAGTCAACAATCGTGCTGATCAGCAGCAGAGAGGTGAATCGCCAATCCCACCAGGAGTAGAACAGGTAGCTGCCCGCCAGCAGCGCCCAACGCCGAGAACCCCCGCGCAACACCCAATACACCGCCAACATGCACGGCAGAAACACCGCAAACGCAGCACTGTTAAACAACATGCCCGGCCAACGCTCCCGAAGTTCCGATAAACACTCTCATGTAGTATCGGCAACCGCAGGACGCGTCTGAACGGCCGCAGCCTCAAACCTTTGCGTCGCCAGCCCAACCCGTCATTCCGAGCGAAGCGAGGAATCTAGCTGGAAGGCCATTCCGGCTGAATTCCCCTGAACGGTCGCGTGCTCAAACCAAAGCGCAAGAGCCTGCCCCGGACCGGTGGTTCGGATGTCGAAAACGCAATTTCGAGACCGCCCACGCTTGATCGCGGCTAGGTGACGACCAAGCCGGCGATGGGACACCCTGTAGCGCACCACAGAGTTGCCAATAGGAGATGAAGCGGAAGCGGCAGCCGCGCGACCGGTGTCTTGCATGCGATGCCCAGCCACACCGCCCAGGTGATCGTGAACGTCGTGAGCACCGCTCGCGGTCGCGGCGAAACATGCCATGCAAGTGGGCCGCATGCTTGCGTAAGCCCAACTAGGACACGGTACTTGAGGGGCATCCCATAGCCGCCGCCGTCCCATTTTGTCGAGTCTGCCGTCGCCCAGAACCCAAGCGACAGCACCAGTGGGATGAGGTACATCAGAACGATGACGCCAGCCCGGTTTCTCGTCACCGGTCGTGATCTGAAGGTACGTGGATCATTCGGCGAGAACTTACGCCCGCATTCGGGGCAGCGATTCTCCGGCAGCCGGTCCAAGATATACGAGCACTTCAGGCAGTATTTATGCGGTTTCGGATCGTGCGCGTCTAATGGTTGCACCAGCGCATCCTATCAAACGGAGCGAACACTGGATCTCAGACCTTCGCGTTGTCAGTGCGGGCAGCCGTGCTGCCGTCGGAAAGGGTGACGAGCTCGTAGTCGCCGAAAAGGTTCGGAGCCTCCACGCGCAGAATCTCCAGCACCTTGATTGCCACCGTCCGGATCTCAATATCCGCGTGCTCGTTGGCCCGCAACTCGATGAAATGACGCAGGGCGCGGGCGTTGGCAGTGACGAATATCTTGGTCTCCGTCGCGTTCGGCAGGACAGACCGCGCAGCCTGACGGGCCAGCTTGCGACGCAGCGTCTTGTCCTCCACGTCGGCGAACTTCCGCGCCAGCCCGTCCACAAGCTGAACATAGGCTTGCTGAGCGTGTTCGACGGCCGACCGCCAGACCTCGTGCAACTCGCCGTCTTCCGCGATACATCCAGGCTCGACGAACTCTGCCACCGACTCATCCACGTACCGCTGCGAGAGTTGCGAATACCCAAACCCCGCCCGGTGACGAATCAGCTCGTGCGTGAATGACCGTGACACCCCCGAGAAGATGAAGTTCCACACGCAGTGTTCCAACACGCTGCCGTGCTTGACGGACATGATGCGATCGAGATAGGCCGCATTCCCGCCCGGACGCGGCTTCGCAAAGCTCATGTAGCACATGCGACCAGCCATCTCGCTCAGCTTCTGACCAGCCACCTCAGTATCGCTGTCCCACTTATCGACCTCATGATCAGCCAGAAACCGATCGATCTCCGCGTCGTTCGTCGTCTGCTTGCCAACCAGGTACACTTTCGGTTCGTCGATAATCTTCATGCGTGGTTCCTTATTCGGTCTCTTCCGGCTTAGCCTGTTTCGCGACCGCGACGATCATGTCCAATTTCTCGGTGACCTCGGGGTCCAACTCATCTTTTGGAACCAACTCAGCCAGCTCGTGGTAATTCGACTTTCGAAAACTCAACTGCAATCCCAGTCGTTTGAAATACGCCCGAAACAGCGGATCGAGAAAATCATCCGTGGCTTTGATGTCGGGCGACCATGCTTCGTCGTCCCTATACACGCGGAGAGCCTCTTGAACCTCCGCGATCGACTCGCGCATGCACGCTTCGCGTTGGATCTTCTCTCGCCAATCGAAGAGAGGATCGGGGCGATCGTACGCAGCATACGCCAAGAGAACGCTTTCGGTACAGAAGTAGTTTTCTATTTCGCGACGCTGCCACATCGTCTCAACGAGGGGGCTTTCCGTTTGAAGCTCTTTGTCCAAGCGATCAAAGATGGCGAGGCCGATCAGGTCGGTCTTTGCCTCGCGCAATCCGTAGAAGTGGTCGCGGGATTTCTGGGGCAGATTGGTCCCGACGTAATGCACGAACGGTCTCTCAAGATGTTTGGCGGCTGGATGGTCGAGCGCGCGGGCGAAGGATTGGAGAATTGCGAGGTCTGTGGAATTCTCCAAGTAGAGGATCCAACCCATCTCCTTAGCTTGATAGTAATGCTCCCAACCGATGCTGGAGAGCGCCTTGACAACTTGCGACGGGCGATCATTCATGCGATGCGGTTTACCGACAAACGCAATGACGATGTCGCGTCCCGCCGCTTCATTCAGTATCACTTCCGAGTGACTGGCTGCGATGATCTGCGATCCCTGCTCGCCCGCCACGCCAGTCAGAAGGCTGTAAATCTGGCGTTGCCGAAGAATCTCCAAATGGGCATCAGGCTCGTCGAGCAGGAGTACGGTGCGCGGATTGGCGTACAGGTGGGCCAGCAACAAGAGCGTCTGCTGGAGGCCTCGTCCGGATGACGACAGGTCTAACCTCGGCCCGTCCCGGTCCTCATACGACATGGTGATTTCGCCGCGCTCAGCGATGAACTCGGGCGGGAGCAGCTTGACACCGAAAAGATGCGCTATGTGACCACACATTCTGGCCCATCGATCACCATCCCCCATCAAGTGAATCTGATAACAGAGGTTGCGGAGAACTTGCGCGGTCTGTCCTTCGCCGATCAGCACGTTAATGCGCCCCGGTTCCCATTTGGGCTCGACAGCACCCAATCCGGACATCGGAGGCAGATACGCCAGGCCCACCGACGCCGCCTCTTCGGGGATTGTCATCCGGCTCCGCCCCGTAGCGTCACTCGTGCTTAGGGGCCGACAGTAAATCGACTCATCGTTGGCATAGTCGAATTCCAAACCGCAAGACCACTCCCGGCCGTGGGATATCCCCTCGACGATGACATCCACGCGAACATTTTGAGTCTTGGTCGTGGCTTTCCCATCCACGCGAACCGACTCGACGTTGCGAACGTGCAAATCGCGCCAAAGCAGCCTTGCGTTGGGAACGGGTATGGAAATCAAATCCCGGCGATTGATCGTCACGCCCGATCGCTTTTCTGGCGACTTACGCCCCTGCCGCTTCTCATTCCATCGTCGAAGCCCGATGTCCCATAGCGCGAGCGCCTGCAACGCCGTCGTCTTACCGGAGTTGTTTGGGCCGACCAGCACAACGGACTTGCCCAGTTCGATGTCGATCTCGTCGAATCGTTTGAGATTTCGGACTTGAAGTCGTGTCAGCATAGTGCGATGTTCGAACCGTCCAGAATGAGCGACAACGCGCGACAGCAATCCGCCCCGCTCCCTTGGGGCACACGTATATAATCACAAGCTGGCACGTTTGCAACGTGCATCGTACCCCCTTAAAATCACGACTCAATCGAACCGGTTGTCACCAACGAGGATACGCGCGAGACACATTTTGATTCACAACGCCGCGAACACCGCCATGGACCCCAAGATCTCCAAACTGACGCGCGACCTACCCGCCATCGCCCGGCGCGTCCTTATCCTAGGCCTCGACGGCGCAACTTGGGACGTCCTCGACCCGATGATGGAATCAGGCCGCATGCCAAACCTCAAGGCATTTCTCGAACGCGGCACGTCCGGCATCCTGGAATCCACAAAGCCGCCCATCACCCCAGCGGCCTGGACAACCTTCATGACCGGCAAAACACCCGGCACCCACGGCATCGTCGATTTCGAACGCTACGACGTCCACACCAACCGTCTCAGCTTCAACAGCACCCAGTCCGTCGCGAGCGTCCGCACCCTCTGGCAGATCCTCGGCGACAAGGGATTGAAGGTCGGCGCTGTCAACGTACCCATGACCTACCCGCCCCGCCCGCTCAACGGCTTCATGATCACCGGCTTTGAAACCCCCGGCACAAACGTCGCTTTCACGTACCCACCAAAACTCAAAGAGGAGATCTTGCGTCGCTGGCCCGACTACACCTTCAAGACCAATTGGAAACGAAAGACCTTCGGCGGCGATGCCCTTTACGCAGAGAACCTCCGAAACTTCTCCAACAGCTTCCACCAAGGGGCTGAGGTCGTCCGATTCTGCGGTGGCGAGTATGGCTGGGACGTGCAGATGATCGTCTTCAAACTCGTCGACAACCTCCAGCACAAAGCCTGGAAGTACCTCGACCCCGAATTCAACCAAGGTCACCCCAAACGCGCCAAGTTAGCCGCCGACTGTTTCAAAGAACTCGACATCGCCCTCGGCGACCTGCTCGCATTCGCCGAAGAGAACGACGCCCACGTCTTCATGATGTCCGACCACGGCCACGGCAGCCTCATCGGCAAGACGCAGCCCAATCGCATGTTGGCCGACTGGGGCTACCTCGAACTCGACCGAAGCGCGTCGCGCGCGAGCACCCGCCTCCGATACATCTGGGACCGGGCCCGCCGCAAGAAGAAGGGCAAATTCGCCAACCAGCACCAGATTACCCACGACCTCGCCGTCGATTTCTCCCGCACCCGCGCCTGCGTCATGCACGCCGGCATGTACGGATTCCTCTACCTAAACCTCAAGGGCCGCCAGCCGGACGGCATTGTCGCACAGAGTGAGTACGAGCAGTTGCGCGACGAACTTCGCGACCGGTTCCTAAACGCCACCGCCACCAACCCCAAAGGGCAGTCGTTCAACCTATTCCCCGAGGTCCACAAGCCCGAAGACTTGTACAACTGCTCGCGCGAAGATCGCGAGTGGATGCCCGACCTCCTGCTCGCCCCCGCCGACGGCCTCTCCGTCGTCCGCAAGATCCGCGGTAGCAAGCCCGTAACATGGCTCCCCTGGCGAAAGATCGAGGGCACGCACAGACTCGACGGCATGTTCGCCGTCGCAGGCCCCGGCATCGCAAGCGCAAAGCGCACCCGCGCCAACATCATCGACTCAACCCCCACCATCCTCGCCATGTTGGGCCTGCGTATCCCCGACGACATGGAGGGCAA
>JAJDDU010000006.1 GCA_029260155.1 Phycisphaerae bacterium
CCCAGCACCAGCCGAATATCACCTTCAAGATACGCAGCTTCTACAGCTTGGCCGCCAAGTGGGTCCAACGCCCCGCCGCCTGCCACCACGGGCATATCGCCGTCCGCGTCCGTCTCATCAGGACTCATGAACAAAACGATCGTGTCCGCCTGCAGTTCGAGCGTGGGCCCGTCTTGCGTGGCGCCGCGGAACAGGGCCGCACCACCACGCATGCTGATAACTTGCTGGCCACCGTCGAGATCCGCGATCGTCACATTGTCGGCGTTGAAGTTGATTTCCGGCGGTGGCAGGACTTCCTGGATCTTCTCGGGCGTCACCGTCAGCGGCGCGGTCACTTCAGGCGTCCAGCGGTCGACCGTGCTCGCCCGCACCCTGTCGCGCACGCCGGACGCGTCGCGAAAAATGGCTGTCCCCGCAGATGACGCAAACGTGCGCTTGTCCACCAAGACCGTCACTTCGCCGAAACTGCTCGCCGTCACAAAAAGCAACGGACCTTCCGTCGTCGTGCCAGCCGGCTCCGTCACGTGGGCATCGCGAAACAGGAATACTTCGAAGCTGCGATAGTCGCGCCCCTCGTGCTGGCGGTGCGACATCCAAACGACACCTTGGTTTGCACGCAGCTTCCGCCCGCCGAAGGCTATGCGGAAATCCCCAACGATGTGCATAACATCCGTGCCGCCGTCGGTTCGCCACAGATAGGCGAGTCGGCCTTCGAGATTAACGTCGGAATGCGAAATGCCAGCCGGCAGCAGCGGCCGCGCAACCTCCTCGTCCAGCGGCACCAACGGCTGCGCCGCTGCCCACCTACCCAATCCAAGCATGACAAGGAAACAGGCGATCCGTCTCGCCAACTGAAAGCCTCCGCAGATCCCTTCGGACGATCACAACTGGTTGTGCTGCAACGAAATACCGCGCCGTCAAACCTAGAGTCGTCAGGCCGCAAGGCAGTATAGCGCCGCCCCTTGGAGTGTCAATTCGCGACAACCGGCTACCGGAGGCCACCCAAACGGTCACCTATCGCCCGCAGCGCATTAACGGTGTTTCCCCTTGCCCCAAATCCAAGGACAATCGCATGGTCGGCGTGTTCGCGGGGGATCGCGCAAGAACATATCAGCGTAAGGCTCACGGGCAGTGCCGGACAGAAACGCAGTGCCGCGGGACGGGGTTTGCTGATCCCTTCGTTGAGTCTGGCGTGCCCTGGGCTGCAGGCAACTTCGGCCGGGTAGCGTACTCTTCGGCCTGCGGATTGGGGATTCAGACACTAACGCCGACGTGCACTGCGGCCCCGTACCGTAGGAGCGAACACCATCAGCCATCCCCGGCGGATGCGTCCTCATGGGAAGCACGGTTCGGGCCTTCGGTGCCTTGCGCCGTCGAGCAAAAGATGGCGTGCGTCATGGAGACGCTTGCGTTACGGCGGCGCGTCGCTCTTGCTCGGCGAGAATCGGGCCAAGTTCCCGCGAAAATCGCCACCCAACATGCAGCTTGTGGCCTTCGTAGATCGCGACCGCGTATCCATTTGCACGGATGAGGCCGCTCGGCGGACCGTGGCCGATGATCACCGGCTCGTCAGTCCTCATCGCCCAGCGGATGACTTCGGGTTCGACGTAATGCATGCTGTTGATTGCCGAGATCGCACCGCCGTCGGTGTCGGCCACATAGAAGACCGGAAGCGTTCCGTTGGCATCCAGGTGGAGTTGAAGGGAAGCGATGTGCGGTGCGAGACGTTCGCACGCTTTTTCAACGTGGGTCGCGTCGCGGTGCCAAACAACCACCACGCAAAGAGCTACGGTGGCGATGACGGGCAACACCAGCCTCCGACCAAGGCGCAAACGCGCCCTCGCGCGGTCAACCATGACTGCTGACTGGGACAATGCTGGAGAGTGCTCACGGTCCACGAAAATCACACCTCGGGGCGGGTCGGCGGATCAAACGCCGAATCCGCTACAGTACGCCATCGTCGCCAAACGGATCGATGGCCGTCTGATCGGCGCTCGATGCCAGTGCCTCCAACGCACTGATCGGATCAACCTCCTCGCCGCGGTTGTAGACGTGATCGGAGGGCTCTGCCTCCTTCACCTCGGAGACCGCCTCGCTGACCGCCGACAGCGGCCTCAGCTTCGTCCGGACCGCCCGAATATCCGCCGGTTCACCGTCAACCTGCACAGTGAAAACGACCGGACCGACAACGACATGGTCCCCGGCAGCAAGCTGCGCCTCCTTGACGCGCTTGTTGTTGACGTACGTGCCGTTGGCACTGCCAAGATCCTTGAGCGCGACGACACTGTCTTTTACCGCAATCTGCGTGTGATGGCGCGACACCTCCGCCAGCGGGATGAGGATGTCACAATCGTCCTTTCGTCCGATCGTCGTTTTGCGGCCACCGAGCGGGAAATCCCGCCTCTCTCCGGATTCGCGAAACATCACGAGCTTGGCGTCCATACTCACTCCTCACCCAAGCAAAGCCGCGAACCGGTCAGCGCCGGCGGCTTTTCCAGTGCTTGTACACAAGTGTCACTTCCCCTTATAGCTTAACACGCGTTGCGGTTATGTTCAAATGATATCCACAATCGGGAGTTGTCGATAGTCGTCCGAGAATGCTATCGTACGCGGGGGCCGAAGGGGCTTCGCGCGCCGCGAGGCAGCGTCGACCCTGACAGGACACACACGCTCGGCTCATCTGCGCGGTGACGGGCATCCGCGTCCCGAGTGCGAGGAGTTTTCGGATTGAGCGCCATGGCCGATTGCGGACTATACGTCCACGTTCCGTTCTGCGATACAAAATGCGGGTACTGCGATTTTTACTCCGTCGCCCTTGAAAATCGCGCCACCGCCTCACTCGTGGAATGCCTGCTGGCTGAAACGCGAGGCCGCATCGCGCGCTCCGACGCCACGGTCCGTACCGTGTTCGTCGGCGGCGGGACTCCGACCGTCCTGCCCCAACCCGAGTTCGCCGCGTTGTTTGAGGGGCTTCGCGACGCGCTGGCCGGGCACCCGCTGGAAGAGTTCACCGTCGAAGCCAACCCCGCCACCGTGGACGGTTCCAAACTCGACATACTCACCGAGGCCGGCGTGGATCGCATCTCCATGGGGGCGCAGTCATGGCACGCAAGCGAACTCGAAACGCTGGAGCGAATCCACGACCCCGGCGACATCGAGCGCGGGGTCACGCTGATCCGAAGCCACGGCATCAACCGTCTCAACCTCGACCTAATCTTCGGAATCCCCGGCCAATCAGCCGACACGTGGGCGGAGTCGCTGAATCGCACACTGGCCCTCGGCGTCGATCACCTGTCGTGTTACGGACTGACCTATGAACCCGGCACGCGACTCACCGCCCACCGCGATGCACGCAAAATCACACCGTGCGACGAGGGACTCGAAACGGAAATGTACTTGTTTGCGATCGAGCGCCTTGTGGGTGCGGGCCTGACGCAGTACGAAATCAGCGCCTTCGCCAAGGCGGGTCAGCGTTGCAGACACAATCTCGTCTATTGGCGGAACGAGTCCTACATCGGCGTAGGCCCGTCGGCGGGCGGATTCGTGGACGGCCTGCGCTACAAGAACATCTCGGGTGTCAACTTGTACACGCAGCGCATCGTGGCAGGAGAGGACGCCGCCTGCGAGTCGGAACGCATCACCGGCGTCGTGTTGGCCGGCGAGATCATCATGATGCAACTTCGCATGAACGAAGGAATCGACCTCGACGGGTTCCAGCGACGGACGGAGATTAATCCCCTTGTCGCGCTTCAACCGAGTCTCGAGCGGTACCGAAACGCAAGGCTCATCGAGCTGACTGATCGAGCGCTGAGCTTGACGCCCGAGGGGCGACTGGTGGCCGACACCATAATCGCCGATTTCTACTCAGACCTGTTCGTCACGAGTCCCAATTCAGTGTAGGGAGCAGTCGATGGTCATCAGGCAGCGCGTTTTCCTCGCAGTCGTAGTCGTAGTGAATACACTGCTCTGGGCAGTGCCAAGCAATGTCATCGAGCTAATCGCACGCGACTTGCCTACGCTGCTAGGCCGCTATTCTCGCGAGC
>JAJDDU010000051.1 GCA_029260155.1 Phycisphaerae bacterium
GAGGTGCCAAGTGCGATTCTGGTCTCGCGCGAAAACGGACCATGTCGCCCTCGTAGTTTTGATGAGTATATGCTACACCGGCATGTAGCAACCTCTTCCCTTTATCTTCGTAAATAGGCAGCCAAGTAGCGCGACCTGTGATGTTGTAATCTCTACCACCTCCGTTATCGCCAAAGTCATCCGTCTGGCGAAATACACCAGCTGCCCATGTCATGCGTTTGTCGTCCGAATGATTGTGTATCATCATGCCGACGTTTCTGCTCGGTGAAAATGTATTGGCAATGCTGCGTTCCATAAAGGTGATGTACTTGCTGCTGGTGAGTTCTTCCAAGCCAAAAGGCTCTTTGAAATGACCGACCCGCAAATTGCCCACCACCGGTAGCTTTTTTAGACCCATGTAGACGTCTTTGAAGTCGGTATCGCCTCCTGCAAAATCGTATTGCGCTTTGAATTCCGTGGTATCATTGATTGTGCCAGAGAAGAACAGCCGAGCTCGTCTAAATTCGACCCGATCAGAAACATCGCCGTACCGATCTTCGATATCTCCGTCTTCTACAAAGTAGGCCCAATCGTTTTGAATTCGTCCACCAATTTTGAGCTTTACCGTTTCATCCAAGGTTTCAAAGTTCAAGCCATTTTTCCAATAGGATCGCATGGTGAGTTTATTGGAGACCAGTTTTTTGACTTTATCCCAAGTTTCAGCATCGGCGGCATTGGGCCGCTCTTGCTTGAGTTCCTCGACACTCTGCTCGATGTTTTTCAATCGCTGCTGGCTTGTACCAGGAGCATTGGGATCTCCTTCCATCTCATGGATTCGGCCTTCGAGCTTGTCGACCTTTTCAATCAGCTGTCGAACGAGTCCTTCAAGCTCGCGCTCTCTTGCCGTGGGTACTTGCGCCAGCACCGCACTACCAGTACACAATAAGATGATCACGCTCATCGCATAGAAAATTCGATTCATGTTCATAACTCCTTATTAGCCTGTATCTAGCATTCTCTTGTACTGGGGCTGATCAAGACCATTGCTCTTTCACGCCTTCTCACGCCAGAAAGATAACGAGCGCATGTAATGGTTATACAAAGCGTATATAAAGATTGCGTAAAGATTTGCACCCCATTTGCCTGGCCTGCGGTCGTCGATAGTGCCGTGACATCCTGTGAGATGTTCACTGAATCGGTCGAACTCACTAGGCTAGCTCGGACTGGACTAGGTCAATGGCGAGGTTTCAGGATCGACACCGTGTTCTTCTCCAGCGATCGCGAGGAATGAACCTGCTGGCAACCATTCGACGACGGCATGACCGCCGTCTAACATATGCGTCTAGTCGAATATGACCGAGCGCTGCGACGACTACCGTGCCGGATACAACCAACACCGTGTTCCGGGCGTTCGCAGATGAGAACAGGATTCGCCTGTTGAATCTCCTTCTCGAAGGCGATGTTTGCGTCTGCGATCTGTGCGACGCGCTGGACATGCCTCAGCCGAGAATCTCGCAGCACCTCGCTTACTTGCGCAAGGCTGGCCTTGTGACCGTCCGGCAGGATGGAAAGTGGAAACACTACGCCGCTTCGAAACACCCGGCGGGGCTTCACCGCAGGCTGTTGAACTGTGTGCGTGCGTGCCTTCGAGACATCGACCTCTTGCAGGCCGATAGAGCGCGGCTTCAAGAGACACGCGGGCGCGGATGCTGCGAATAGCCGAGGCCAAAGCGGAGGAGATGACGTTCGGAACAACCCGGTCGTCGGGTGAACCCGCCTCTTGGATCGGATGAATGATGGAATCGGAATCGCAGCAGCAACAGCGCGTCATGATCCTCTGCACGGGGAACTCCTGTCGGTCGCAGATGGCGGAAGCGTTCTGGCGACAGCATGACGGTGCGACGTGGGAGGTCTTCAACGCGGGAACCGAGCCGAGCGGCGTTGTTCATCCGCTAGCCGTGCGGGCGATGGCCGAACGCGGCATCGATATCGCCGACTTCAAGCCCAAGTCCGTAGCGGCTTTCGTCGGTGAGCCGTTCGATCTGGTCGTCACCGTGTGCGGCAACGCCGAGGCGCGATGCCCGTCACTACCGCGGGCCAAGCGGCATCTGCACTGGCCGTTCGACGACCCCGCCAGCGCCGAGGGGTCGGACGATGAGCGGATGCAAGTCTGCCGCCGCGTGAGGGATGAGATCGAGGAGAGAATCAGGAGCTAGCTCACACAACGGGCAGGGTGATCTTTCATGGACAAAGGCTGCGCAAAACGATTGTCGTTCCTCGACCGCTATCTGACGCTCTGGATCTTCTTGGCGATGGCCGTCGGAGTGGGGAGCGGTTATCTCCTTCCGGGGGTCGAGGGCTTCATCAACCGCTTTCAGGTTGGCACGACGAACATCCCCATCGCAGTCGGCCTGATTCTGATGATGTACCCACCGCTGGCGAAGGTGAAGTACGAAGAGCTTGGCGATGTGTTCCGTAACTGGAAGGTGCTTGGCCTGTCGCTCGTCCAGAACTGGCTCGTCGGCCCCGTCCTGATGTTCGCGCTGGCCGTGCTGTTCCTGCGCGGCTAAGGTAAGGTTTGTGCTCGCATGGCGGTCGCGGAGAGCCTGGAGCCGCTCGCTGAACTCGTCGGTGCGATTCGCATGGTCGGCCGCGTCTCGCAAGTCCAACAGCAGTCCGACGGCGCGATCATCTCCCTTTGGCGTCGGTTTCACGATCCACGCCGAGACATGCTCCCAAACGGCTGGGACGCGCGGCGCTATGTCTTCGAAGTGCCCGTTGCTTGGGCATCCGCGCTGGCCTGATGCTTTCGCTCCCTTTCGGCGTACGCGGAGAGGCGACGCCATGAGATCGCCGCTAGATCCCTCGCGACGGCCTGAGTTTAGCGTCTACAGTCGCCGCCTTGAGGTGCCGATAAACACGCGCAAAGTTCGGACGCCATAGGGTCGGTCTGTTCACAGCGCCATCCAAGGGAAACGTCGATGCGGTGTACTCGATACTATTCTCCTACGAGACTCGTGTGGCTAGCGGCTATGTCGATGATGTTGGTCGGATGCGACAGCATTACTGCAGAGTCGCCCCAGCCTCAGCTTTGCGGAAACACGTGCGAGTATGCGAGTGACGGCGATTGTGATGACGGTGGTCCGGGCGCACTGACGAGCGCATGTGAACTCGGTACCGATTGCAACGATTGCGGATCGCGCATTGACGCGGATCGAACCGGCGCACAAATCGCTGAAAGCATCGCCGCCGATCTGCCTGATTCCGATGTCACCGTCTCGGCAGTCAAGTTGGCGAGCGCCGGGCCGGACGATGCCGTGTATGGTTTGTCGTTTGGAGACGGATCGCAGTCGTTTGCACTGGGCACTACCACTGACTCGACGCTGGACATTACGGGTGTCGTCATAGCAGACGCCTCGGGCGCCGTCGTGCTGATACAGGAGTATTCGGAAAACTCTACCAAGCTGACTTCCGGCGCAGGGGATGCCGTCGAGTTTATCAACGACGGCGCCTCGAAGAAGCTGCTCTTCACGCTCAACGCCACGACGCCTCCTAGCATCGCCATCGTAGACATCGACGAGTTCGGCGTGGCGACCTTCAACGAAGAAGCGTCTATCATTCAAGAGATACCCAATGACGCCTACCAAGACGGAACCGGAACGACAGACTTCGCTACGGCTAAGGCGAGGCTGAGGAGTATGAAAGACTCCTACGGGCTTTCCGCTAGGTTCACGTGTGACGAAGTGAGCAACCAGCTTGTGGCGGCCGCGAGCGACGCATGCAGCGTGCGTTCGTTTCTTACGGAGGGGCTGCCGAACCGCGTTGTGGACGGCGGTTGCGAAGCCGTGTCGCTTGCGTTTGGAAAGCTCAGAGGCGATCAAACCGACTCACAGCGTTTCAAAGTGTTCACTGGGTTTCGAATAGGTCTTCAGGTCGGTTGCGAGCTCGTAAAAAAGGGTATCGGGATCGGCGCGCTGGTGACCAAAGCGAACCCGTATGACATCGCGTGCTTCTCGTTGCAGCTTATCGACGACTCCCGACAAGCGACTAGGGAGCAGAGCCTTGGCGAAGCCGTCTGCGACGCCGTCAACGGCATTGTCGGCAGTGATGACTCGACCGATCCCGTCGATTCCGATGGTAATGCACCATCGGACAGCGGCGCGTTTACGATCATCGAGTATATAAACATGGACGGTACTCGCGGGACAGGACCCACAGCGGCACAGATACAACTTTCCGGACCCGATCCAACCAACCCCATCTATTCGTTTCCCAGTATCATGAACGCCACGACGCTCGTCGTCGTCGGGAGTGATGCGTCACTGAACTACTCGCTTGAGTCACTGGACCTTTCCGATCCTGACAATCCGACGTTGGGCACACTGACTTCGCCCATCCAACACGGCGACAGGAACGTGCCTGGCACGACGCTGGGCGGCATTGTCGATCCGGCGCCACTAATAGCTGACGGCACCGCGTATGTCATCGTTGTCGCGTCGAAGGATGTCGACGCGAACGGTGATGCCCTTTCGGCGTCGCTACAGTTTTCGGTGAATCCGAATTGACTAACTTGGGTGCGACGTGCCTCTGCCGCCGCGCAGGTATCAGAATCGTAGCGGTTCGCCGGCGGTCGGCATAGCACTCAGTTTGGTCCGATCGCTTCATGGAGAGATGGCGCGCACTTGCGTAGTGCTCGCAGGGCAGCGCGATCAATCGCCGCAGGGCTGTACAACGAGCGGCTCGATGATCTCCAGCGCACCGATTGAGGCCGTTATCAGCTTGTAACTGGGCGTCTATCTAACGCCGTGGTCGATCTGCCGTGGCGGCAGGATGCCGCTCAGCGGGATCAACGTGCTTTCGCGCCCAAAGGCCATCTTCACTGTGCCTGGCACAGCGAAGTGGAGCGCGCCACTACAGAGGCGCGCCTTTGCGGCAAGACAAATCGACGTTCCCGGCATCCGGAACAACCGCCGAAGGCGCATCCGTCGTCCGATATCACGATCCAGTCTGAAGTATGCCGGTGTTTGCCAAACCCTCCGGAACAATCCGCCGATGCATGACGGGCCGGTTCACTGTTACTTTCATCCGAGCGAAGTCCCTTCGTCGACGCGGGAAGAATACATGACGCTGGACATTCTCACTGCTGCGGAGGTCGCGAAGCTCCTGCGTGTCTCACGCGACACGGTGTACACCCTGGCCTCGCGAGGTGAGCTGCCCGGGCGGAGAGTCGGCCGTACCTGGCGTTTCCCGAAAGACACTATTGAGAGCTACATCCGCGAACACGGTGCGGTCGTTGCACATGATGGCAACGTTGCAGGCAATCACGAGGCCAATCGCGTTATGGACGAAACGGCCACACCAGATG
>JAJDDU010000501.1 GCA_029260155.1 Phycisphaerae bacterium
AATCCGTTCACGCTATTTGCGCACGACGCCTTTCCGCTGTCAGTTCGATGCTGAGAAGGTAGCCGCCGGTCTCCGCCTCGCGCCCCGTTTGTTCGTCCGTGGCCGAGTACACCGGGTTGAGCGAGCATCTCTCGCCCCTCGGCGTCGAAGAGACGCAGATAGCCGTCAAAGTCGTCGTCCGCAGCCATCATGGTCACCGTCAGCAACAACGGTTCCGAATAGTGGCCGGTCTCAATGGCGTAGAGGTCGCGATCGGCCGCCGCCAACGGCCCGTTTCCGATCGCGGCATCCAGCACGATCACCTCGCCGGCACCGAACAGCCCGGTCACGGTGGCTGTGCTGATCGTGTCGTTTGGTTCCGCATCCACCGCCACGCCCGCCGCAAATGCGCATTCGGCGAGTCCCAACGCGACGAGTACCGGCACCCGCGTCGCCCCAAACATCGTATTCGCGCACATAGAAAGCTCCTGCATCCTGCTTAGCACCCTGTCTAATGGGCTAGTCGTGGATGCGAGCGGTTTCTGACACGAAAAATCGCGATGCACAAAAAAACTTGCGGCTGGACTGCTAGGCCTCCGACGGGCCGATGATGGTGGTGAGGCCGTCGACGATCTGTTGCAGTTGCTCGGCTTGCTGGAGCAGCTCTCTGCTTGCGTTGGCTGATTCGTCAGCGTGGGCGGCGTTTTCCTGTGTTGTTCTGCCGACGCGGGTCACGGCCTTGTTGATCTGCTTGATGCCCTCAGCTTGTTCGTTCGTGGCCTGGGAGACGGTGCCCACGAGGGACTTCACACGATTGGCATCCTCGGCGATTAGCTGAAACGTCTGCCCGAGGTTTCTTGTGGCTTTGACTCCGTTCTCGGTGTGTTTCTGAGATTTGGCGATCAACTCGGCTGTGTCATTGGCAGCCTGGGCGCTGCGTTGTGCGAGCCCTCTGACCTCGTCGGCGACGACGGCGAATCCCTTGCCCGCTTCGCCGGCACGCGCTGCTTCCACTGCGGCGTTGAGGGCGAGCAGATTGGTTTGAAACGCGATCTCGTTGATGACCTTGACGACGCTGACCGTCTGGTCGGACGACTTCTTCGTATCCTCCATGGTTTCGATCAACCCGAGCATGGCCGTCTTGCCTTCGTCGGCGGCGTTACTCGTCTCGCTGGCCAGGGTGCTGGCTTCGAGGGTGTGCTTTGCATTTGCGGCGGTTTGACTGTCCGTCTGTCCAAGCGCGGCGGAGCTCTCTTCGATAGATGCCGCCTGTCGGGACGCGCCTTCCGCGATGGACATGCTGGCGGCGGATACCTTCTTGGATGCGGCGGATACTTCGCCGGCGCCGCTTGAGATTCCCGCGATCGCCTTCGTGATCGGCCTGGTCAACCTCGTTCCGACGAAGTACCCGCACAAGGCTGCAAGCACGGTGGCGGCGATGCAGATCACGGCGACTTCGATGACACTCTCGCGGAACGACGCAGTGACGATTGTCTTGGGCCTTGCTCTTGCGAGCGTGAACTGATCTTCGCGTGCCCAACGCAGTGGGTACGAACTGTGAAATGCGATGATCGCGGTATTGGTGACACGCACGCCGGTAGTGTCGGACTCAATCCTCACGGGGAGCGACGTGGTGCTTCCGGCGATTGCGGGCTTGCCTGCGGCGACGATGCACTGCCCGTCGCTCGGCGCGAAGTACAGCTCCTCATGGTCACAGAGCTTGAACAGCGGCGTCAAGTCGATGCGGGCACTGACCAGTGCGACAGCCTCGTCGCCGCGCACTGGATGGTGAAGCCAGAAACCGAAACCGTCCGATCCGGCGCTGAGAACTGCTTTGGGAGACGTAGCCTGGACGAGCTGCTGTAGGTTGTCGAGTGCCGTTGCTTCGGTCGCGGCGGTTACTTTGCCGCCGTCTGCGAC
Source organism: Phycisphaerae bacterium (assembly GCA_029260155.1). Classification (GTDB taxonomy): domain Bacteria; phylum Planctomycetota; class Phycisphaerae; order UBA1845; family UBA1845; genus OFTM285. The sequence goes on from JAJDDU010000501.1 coordinate 1,900, forward strand.
CACGACTCTCGCGATGGTTTCGCCGTCCGCCGTCGTGAACCGGACGTCCTTGAAGACTTTGCGGTTGTCAGTGAAGGACTTGAGCGCGAGGGTCAGTGCGGACGACCAGTACTGGATCTCATCCATGTCCTCCATGTCGATGCCTTCGAGAAGTTGTTTGACTTCCCTGGCTTGCGCGATGAATTCCATGTCCGAACAGCAGCCGTCGAAGTAGCGTTCGATGGCTTCGGTTCTGTTCTGCACGTCGGTCGCTAGTACGCTCTTGGCATCGGCGATTTGCGTCTGGTATTGGAAGAATCCCTGGTAGCCCCCGAGAACGGCGATGGGTAGAAAGGCGAAGATCGAGAAGAACAGGATGAGCTTCGCCCGCAGAGTCAGGGGACCGCGCCCGTGGCGCGGCCCCCGCTCCGGCGGATGGTGTTTGGGGATTTGGTTTTTCGCCATGAACAGCACCGCGATTTACACCTTTCGTGCCGCGTTCCCTGTCGCTCGATGGTCGGGTGGCCTTGTCCTCAGCTGGTCGGGAGCTTGATGCTGATGCCGCCGCGCACTTCGCCGACCTTGTATCCTTCCTTCGGATGTCCGTACGGACCCACCTCGCCCGCGGGAACGCCGTGGCAGGTGAGACACGCCTTTTTGATGTAGATCGGTTTGATGTAGCGGAAGTTAGCGCCGACTGTCTCGCCAAACCCCTTGTTCAATTCCCAGTCAGTACCGACGATCTTGGCGAGGGCAGTCTTCTCCCAGTCGTCGGGCTGGTTATACGCGTTCCGCGCCCCGTAGCCGCCCTTGCCCATCGTTGTCTGTTTGACCTGCACGCCGGTCTTCTTCTCGAATCGCTCCGACACGAGTCGCCCGAACACGGCGGGGATGAACTTCTTGAGCTTCTTCGCGCCGTCCGGCTCACCGTTGATGTCGCCTTGGGATTTTGCGATGGTGATGCGACCGGCCTGAAGAAGGCAAGCGAGGTAGTGTGCGATCACTTTGGGATCCTGCTCGCCTTTGAGTGACTTCGGCGTGAAGTCCGCTCCGACGATCTTCTTGAAGATGCCGTACGCCCGGCGGTAGACGGCCTTGGGGAGCAGTTTTTTGGATTTGACCTGCCCGTCGGGTGTCTTGTTGATCAAGTCCTGGTTTTCATCGATGACCTCAGTGATCGCGTCTTTCATGGCGTTGATATAGTGGAGGCCGTCGTCAGCCGCCGCAGCGTTTGAGGACCAGACCGCCGGCGCGACGATCGCGAAGACGGCAAGGAGGATACGGTGAATCGATCGGTGGTTAATGATGATAGCTCCCAAGACAAGTGTGCACGCGCTGCGGAGACCCCGCAGCCTCTCCATAACCGAGCCGGCGAATCACTGGTTCTCCGTCAAAACGCCGAGTCCGCAGTGGTTAAGTCGGGTGAATAGAATAGTGACGGAATAAGAACTCCGCGACCCGCCGGGAGCAACAACTTATCGGAACGTCAAGGAATCGCCCCCGATAAGAGGTAACCGAGGACGAGGCACATGGCCGACGTTCCCCACGCGCGAGGGATCTTCAGATGGCGGTGGTAGCCGATCCAGATGTGGACCCAGGTGACGACAACGCCGAGCAGCAACACGCCGCGCTGAAGGCGGTCATAGATCACAAACGGCAGGCCGCGCAGCGCGGGGATGAACACCACCGACAAGTCCACCGCGATTTCGAGTAGGATCGAAATCAACATGCACAGCGACGCGAAGGCTGTCGCGTGAACGTAGACCCTTAGTATCTGTTTCCAGCGAGCGCCGTAACGCTCTTTCGACAGGACAAACATCTGCATGCACAGGAAGGTGATAACGTACCAAGCGCCGGTTAGCTTGAAGAACTCGGCCCCGAGGCGGAATTGGTAGCTGAAACCGGCGGGGCGATCGAGCAGTCTTGCCAATTCATTGACACCTTCGTCCGCCAGGAATCCCACGCCCGTCCAACTGAACGCGAATACCGCCCATTGGATGAACATGAACAGAAGCAGCGGGGCGACCTTAGGCCGATCCATCGGGTCGTGCATGGCCCACAGACGATTCGGGCGCACCGCCGCCAGCCACCAAGTGCGGGCCAGCGCGGGCACCGGTTCGTCGATCCAGCGGTGTTCAAACGTCAGGTGCTTCGGGATTCGCGCGGCGTCGAGGGCGTCTTTCCAGGCGAACGACTGGCCGCATTCAGGACATCGCGGTTCCGTGAGCCCGAAGACACGGTAGTTACACTGTGAACACCGTAATTCGTCGATCGGAAGCACCGCGCCCCATTCGAAAGAGACGCAGCAGTGCGGGCAGAGGCTGTCCGCCGTGCCATGCAAGTTCTCCGCGCATCCGGGGCAAGGAACCTCGAACGGGATGCGCTCCCAGTCGGGGGGCGTTTGCGTTGCGTCAGGCCTACCCATCTCGACTCAGACTCCGACCGACGGCGGTTCGGACCAACCAGCCACGCTGAGAGGATAGCGGAACCCGCGTCGGGTGCCACTGGCGGCTCGCCCGCCAGTGC
>JAJDDU010000502.1 GCA_029260155.1 Phycisphaerae bacterium
CATTGCGCGAGGCCCCGCTTTTCTTCACGTCGAACCGGACGCGGGAGATCTGATTGTCCTTTGCGAAAAAAGCGACTCGATCATCCGGCTCGATCCAGAAACAGCAACCGTCGTGACGGAAGTCGCCGTCTGTGACGGGCCGTTCGCCGTGAGTCCGCACCCGGATGGCCGGCGCGTTTATGTGTCCTGTCGACGAGGGCAGGAAGTTGTCGAGCTGGAGGCCCATTCGTTCCGAATGCTGCGTCGCTTTCCACTTCGCGGCGACCCCACCGGCCTTGCGGTCTCCGCCGACGGTCGGCGACTCTATGTCGGCGTGCATTCGCTCGATCAGGTGGCGGTCTTCGATCTTGAAGGTGGATTGGAAACCAAGCGACTGGCAGCCGGAAACGGCCCTGAGACAGTGCGCCTCTGCCCGCAACAGAAGCGTGTCTACGTCACAAACCTATTGTCCAACCCGGTGCAGCCGGATCAACGGTGTCGTATCGAAATCACGGTGATCGACGACGAGCGTGCCCGCGTGGTCGATCGCATTATCCTCGAAAACGCCAACGTCGGCCGGGGCATCGCGTTTACGCATGACGGCGCCTTGGCCGTCGCGGTTATGAGCCGGCCCAAGAACCTCGTTCCCATGCTGCAGGTCGCCCGCGGATGGATGGTGACCAACGGATTCGCGTTGCTGCCGCTTGATCGCGATACGCCGGCTGTTCAGTTGCTGGTGGACCTCCCCAACCGCGCGTACGCCGATCCGTACGCGGTCGCGATGACGCCCGATGATCGAAAGTTCTATCTGTCTTGCGCGGGCGCCGACGTTGTGATGGCCGTCGATTTGGCCGAAGCACTTCGGGTGGCGCGCGACGCGACGCCGAGATCAGCGGATCATCTGGGGCTTTCGCGCGAATACGTGTCGGCCCGGATCGCGGTGGGCGCGAACCCGACATCGCTCGCCGTGAGCCCGGACGGGGGCCACCTCTACGTGGCAAATAAGCTCGACGATTCAATATCCGTGATCGACACGTCGACCGATCGTGTGGTCGAGACTCTGAGTCTCGGCGAACTGCCCCCGCCGAGCCGTCGCACGCGCGGAGAACGATTCTTCAACAGCGCGGCGCGCACGTTTCAAAATCAGTTTTCCTGCGCCAGTTGTCATCCGGACAATGGGTTCGACGGGCTGCGCTATGACATGGAACCCGACGACATCGGAATGAACTTCCTCGACAATCGCAACATGCGCGGCGTGGTCGACACGGGCCCATTCAAGTGGATCGGGTCCAATCCGGACATTTCGACGCAGTGCGGCACGCGGACGGCCAAATGGGTCATGCGCACGGGTTGGCTGAGTTCGGTGGAGGTGGTGGACCTCGTGGCCCACATCCACTCCATCGAGCCGGTGGCCAATCCGTATCGCCTGCCGGACGGTGAGCTGACTGACGCGCAGCAACGCGGCAAGGCGCTGTTCGAGCGAACGACGGCCAACGACGGGCGCGTGTTGCGCGACATTGAACGCTGTGACTTCTGTCATTCGGGTCCGAAGTACACCGACGGGAGGCGTTTCGACGTGGGCACAAAGGTGTTGACCGATGGGAAGGCGGAGTTTGATACGGCTCATCTGGTGAACATCTTCGAGTCGGCCCCTTATCTGCACGACGCCCGGGCTGCCACGTTGGAAGAGATGTGGACCAAGTACAATCCCGAAGACACACACGGCTTTTCGAGCGATTGGAACAAACGGCAGCTCAATGATCTTGTGGAGTACTTGAAGAGTTTGTAGTTGTCAGTGATCGTGAGGTGGGTATGCGAATTATTGTTGCACTACTGGTGACGGCTGCGGTGGCGGACATTGGACTGGCGGCACCGCCGTTTTACAGTCAGTGGCAGACGTTTGGCAAGGCTGATGGGCTGCCCAGCGACAAGGTGATGTGCGTACGTGCTACGGCCGACGCGGTATGGGCCGGCACGGACAAGGGGCTGGCTCGGTATCGCGACGGGCGATGGAAGTCCTTTGGCCGGGAAGACGGGTTGGTACATTCCGCAGTCATGTGTGTGGCTGAGGATGTTGATACGGGTGACGTGTGGATCGCCACGTTGGGCGGGCTGAGTCGGTATTCAGCCGGTCGGTTCGACAGCTTCAAGCAACTCGACAGTGGTCTGGTCAATGACGTTGTATACGGCGTCACGGTTCACCGTGGGGTGGTGTGGGCGGTTACAGCGGCGGGTACGAGTCGGTATGACATCGCGACGAACCGTTGGACGATCTACGATCAGACCAACACGCCCATGCACGAGACATGGTGCTACTCGGTCGCGGGCGCCGGCGACAAGGTCTACCTGGGCGTATGGGGCGGGGGACTGCTCGAATACGACATCCCCCGAAACCGCTGGAGAGACTACCGCGATCCGGATGGCGAGATGGAGATAGATTTGTTCCGGAACGACGGCTTGGTTCACGACATCATCGCCAGCGTGACGTATGACGATGTGGGGCGCGTATGGGCCGGGACGTACTTCGGGTTGAGCAGCTATGACGGCAGGAAGTGGCGCAATTTCATGGACCACGACACGCCGCTACAAAGCAATTTCATCAACTACGTGCAGGCCAAAGGGGCGTACTGCTGGATCGCCACGGACGACGGACTGAATGCGACGGACCGGGAGAACTGGTGGACGTACCGGCGCGACGTGACGACCGGGGAGACGGTGGTGACGTGGACACCGACGGGCGGAGCGGCGGAGCAGTTTAGAACCAAAACAAGTTTTCCACACAACTATATACTGGGGGCGGATTTTCAAGGGGATAGCATTTGGTTGGCGACTGAGAAGGGGGTGGCGGTGGGAAGACGGTGATGTCCCCGTCAAGTTGAATTCATTGAATGGTTGCATACGAAAGGAACAAAGAGATGGCCGTAGCAGATAAGGCAAGAGTCGAGAAAACAGCTATTGAGAACAAGTCCGTTCTCAATGAGGCATATGACTACGAGAGCAAGGTCGCGTTTTCGCGCGGGATGCGCGTGGAGGTGGGCGACTGTTCAATGTTGTTCATTTCGGGGACTGCCAGCGTGGATGAGCACGGTGCGTCGATCCACCCCGGTGATCTCAAAGCGCAGACGCTGCGGGCGCTGACCAACATTCGTGCCCTGCTGGAGAGTGAGGGGGCGGATTGGCACGATATTGTGCGGACGACTTGCTACCTTGCGGACTTCCGCCACTACGACGAGTTCAACGAGGTGCGGAACAAGTTCTTCGACGATGAGTGTCTCGATCCGATTCCCGCGAGCACGTGCATCGAAGCGCGCATCTGCCGCCCGGAGCTGTTGGTCGAAATCGAGGCCATTGCGATGATCCCGCGGGATCGAACTGTTTGAGTGTGACGGTCCACCGGTTGAAAATCGGTGCCACCACGGGGTGACTGTAATGTGTTGCAAGCCTTGCATATTGGGATCGATCGGGGTCGTCGTTTTCGGTCTGGCGTCGGCGGTTGCCGCGGAGGAACCGGAGTCGTCGAAAGGCCCGGGCGGAGCGTACGGGCGGACGCCGGACAGCGCTATTCCTTACCGCAATTTCCGCGACCCTTACAAGCGGTTCTTCCAGGATCCGTTGGTGTATCGCGGCCTGGCGGGCTCGGAAGATCCCTCGGAGGCGCCGTCGGAATTGCCGACGGCAGCGCGGATCGGGTTTTTCGGTCCGACGGGGTCTGCTCGGGATGGCGATCTCGGGCAAGACATGCTGGACGGCGTGACGCTGGCCATTGAGGAAGCGAATGCTGCCGGCGGATACGATGGGCTTCCGTTCGCATTGATCGTGCGGCCGGACGTGGCGATTTGGGGTGCAAGCTCGAATGAGATTGTGGCCTTTCGCTATGAAGACGACGTGCTCGCGGTGATCGGCTCTATCGACGGCGCGAATACGCACATCGCTTTGCGCGTGATGTTGAAGACGCAGACGATGTTGGTCAATACGGGTGACACTGATCCAACGCTGACGGAGACAAGGATACCGTGGGTGCTGCGCTGCATGGCGGACGATCGGCAGCAGTGCTACGCGCTGGCGCATCATATTTTCCGTGAGCGCAAGATCGAGAAGGTTGTCGCGTTTCGCGTGAACAACCACTACGGCCGAATGGGCATCGCGGAGTTTCGCGACGCGGCGCGCCGCCTGAAGCATCCCCTGCGTGGCGAGCTGCGCTGGAACTATGGTGATCGTGATTTCGGGATGCAGCTCGATCGTATCGCCAAGCTGGAGCCGGACGCGATCGTATTGTGGGGCAGCGCGGCGGACACGGCTGCGGTGGTGAATGAGATTCGGCGGCGGAAGATGAATGTGCAGATCTTCGGCAGTGACCGTTTGGCCAGCAGAGCGTTTCTGGACCTAGCCGGTGCGAACGCCGAGGGTGTGGTGGCGGCTGCGACGTATGATCCGACGCGGAACGACGCCCGATTGGCCGAGTTCACGGAGGCGTTTCGCACGCGGTTCGAGCGGGCACCGGGGACGTTCGCGGCGCACGGATACGATGGCGCGAAGCTGCTCGTGGCGGCGATTCGGAAGGCGGGATTGAACCGTGTTGGGATTCGTGATGCGATGTACGAGCTGACGCGTTACGACGGCGTGACCGGTGCGATCGAGTTTGATGTAACGCTTAACGATATCGGGCAAGTGTACTTGGCGGAGGTTCGCGGTGGGAAGTTCGTCTATCGCGCCGCGCGGTTTTCTGCTTCGGACACGTCGGCACGGTCGGACGCGAGACCGGCGGAAGGCGGGTATCGAACGCTCGCGGAGTCGCCACCGGTGGCGCGTTCCCCGGAGCGTGCGTTGGATGTCGTTCGCGTCGGCTGTTTCCTACCGCTGGATAAAGCGGGGCGGTGCGCGGTGCGCGGGGTGCGTCTTGCCCTTGAGGATGCTGCGCGGCGTCATGGGGATGATCGCGAGATTGAACTCATCGTTCGAGATGCGCGTGGTGCGTGGGGCGGTGAGTCGGGGGCGCTCGTTGACCTGGTGTTGGAGCACGACGTGGCTGCGTTGATCGGCTCGACCGAACGGCGCGGGACGCACTTGGCCGAGATGCTCGCGGCGAAAATGCACTTTTCGGTCGTAACTTTGACCGATGCGGATCCGACGGTGCATCAGGTTCCGCTGCCTTGGGTGTTTAGCGTGGCGTCGGTCGGCGGTGGCGTCGATCGTGCGTTTTCGGAACGTTTTTCGGAGCGCTACGCGATGGAGGCGGACGTGGCGGCCGCGATGGGCTATGACGCGGGCGCGCTGGTCGCGTCGGCTATTCGGTCTGGAGGGGCAGATGGTGGTCGACTGGCGATCCGCAAGGCACTTGCGTCCACGGCGTGGTATGAGGGCGTTTCCGGGACGTTCCGGTTCGACTCCCTTGGGCGGCGCGTGGACCGTGAATCCGCCCCCGACACTTTGTCTAGGGCGAAGGATGGGACCAGCGGGTTGGGCGAGTCACTGGCGGACAAGCCGCCAGTGGCGCCTGTTTGGCGCGATGCCCTCAAGGAATCGCCACTCTCAGGTGATCGGACGGAGTTGGATGGGGCTTGAAGCGGCGAGGGTTTCCGTGTATCCTTAACCGTGTAGACGATTAACGACGAGCCAACGTTGTATCGATTCGGCGGATTGAGTCCGTGAACATTGGGGGAATCGGGGTTGAGGAAGCGAGTTGACGGAGTTCTGCGATGATCGTGGTGATGAACGGACAGTCTACGCGCGAACAGGTCGATCATGTCGTGGACCTCTTGGATGGGATGGGGGCCAGTCATTACTTAATCGACGGTCCTGATCGCAAGATCGTCGAGGTACTGGGGGTCAACGGTTGTTTCAAAGCGGAGGTGCTGGAAGGCGCTCCGATGGTGGAGCGCGTGGTTAAAGGGAGCGGACCGTTCCTTGCGGCTGGGCGCGGGCCTGATGATCAAACGGCTGAGATCCCGTTGGGTGCGCGGGCGACGGTCGGTGGGCGGGAACTCGGGGTCATTGCGGGCCCGTGTTGCGTTGAGAGCCGCGACCAGATGCTTGAGATCGCGGCGGCGGTGTCTGCAGCGGGTGCGACGGGATTGCGGGGCGGCGCGTTCAAGCCGCGCACTTCGCCGTATTCTTTCCAGGGTCACGCTCAACCCGGGCTTGAGTGGCTCGCGGAAGCGCGCGATAGGACGGGGTTGGCGATCGTCACCGAGGTGATGCGCTGCGAGCATGTTGGGCTGGTGGCCGAGTATGCCGATGTGCTTCAGATCGGATCGCGGAATATGCACAACTACCCTCTTCTGACGGCGGTCGGCCAGCAGAGTAAGCCGGTCCTGCTCAAGCGAGGTTGGAGTTCCACGCTGGACGAGTTTCTGATGGCGGCTGAGTACATCATGTTGGAGGGCAACCCCAACGTGATTCTGTGCGAGCGGGGGATTCGTACGCACGAGACATACGTGCGTAACACGCTTGCTCTGGCGGTTGTTCCCGAGATCAAGCATGTTTCGACGCTGCCGATTATCGTGGATCCATCGCACGGGACGGGGCGTCCGCATCTGGTGTCGCCGATGAGCAAGGCGTCCGTCGCATGCGGGGCGGATGGTCTGTTGATCGAGGTGCATCAGGATCCGAAGCGGGCGTGGACGGACAGCTCACAGCAGCTTGACCTCAAGCAGTTCGCGTCGCTGATGAGTGAGCTTGATCCGATAGCGCGATGCTGCGAGCGGGCGTTGGGCACCCCCGGTGTGATCGCGACATCCATTCCAAACAGCTGACACAAGGGAAAACACGATGATTACGATTGGCATGAACTATGACGTCCTTGCGGGCAAGGAAGCGATCTTTGAGAAGTCGTTCGGGGATGTCCTGGATGCGATGGAGGGGATGGCCGGTCACAGCAAGTCGTATCTATACAAAGAGGTCGGCAACGAGCATCGCTACCTCGTGATTTCTGAATGGTCGGACGAGAGCGCGTTCACGAGTTTCATTCGGTCGGACGCGTTTGCGAAAGTCACGGCGTGGGGGAAAGAAGAGGTGCTTTCCGGACGACCGAACCACACGGTCTATCGACCGGAGACGCAAGCCGCGGGGACAGAGCGCGGCTAGTTGTTGGTACCAACGTCGGAATCCACCCTTCCACATCGCGGGCGACGATTGCGCGCGCTCGAATAGATAGACCGCTTGGGGCTCGTACTGCGGGCGTTGAGCAACAACTCCATCAGATCAAGCAGAGTTGACACCGGCGACATCCGCGTCGACGATTTTTCAGGAGCGTCCGTGAGGGGCGCTTCGAAGGGTTGACTTACAGGAAGGCTGATCGGACGCCGAGCCAATGGAACATCGCCAAGTAAACCGTCGATGGGTTGTCGCCTCGGTGGCGAGCTTTGCGTTCGTGGGAACGTCCGTGCCTGATACGAATGCGCAAATTCGGCAAGCGACCGAGCAGGATGGAGCGGCTGATTCGAAGGATGAGTCACTGAAGGCTCGTGGCCCAATGCCGCCTCCCTGGGTGCTCCCGCAGTGCTACAAGCTCATTCAGCAACAACTCTACGAGAAGGCCCGACAGCTCGTGGCCCCGGTAGTCGCGAATCATCCGGGCTGGGCGAAGGCGCATTTCTATCTCGGGCTCACCTACAGCAAGCAACACCAACACGAGCGTGCGAGGGAGCTGTTCATGCGGGCACTCAAGTTGGACCCGAGCTATCACACCGTGCGTATCCATTGCGGCTGGAGTTCCTACCTGCTCGGCCGCGTCGGCGAATCGCGACAGATGTTCGAATCACTCCTTGCTGTCGACCCGAACTACGCCGACGCCGTCTTCGCGCTCGGGCTGCTGGACTTCGATGATGACAATCTCCCATCCGCGCGGCAGCATTACCTGCGTGCGATCGAATTGTGTCAGGGCAGCAAGGACACGCGGACGGAGGCGAAGGCCCGCGCGAGGTTGGCCGACGTTCATATTCGTACTGGCGATCTGCAGGCAGCGAAGCAGGAACTTGATCGTTCGATTCAGCTCAAGCCGGACAACGCCGAGCCCTATTTCAAATTGTCGCGTGTGTTGCAGCGGATGGGCGACGCCGAAGGTGCGAGCCGCGCGCGCAGCAAACACGAGGCGGCCGTCCGAGCAGCCCAGGCGACCCCCGTGCCGTCGCGTGGACGGAGAAGTGAATAGGCATGCTTCGTAGACTCGACGGCTGTGCTTGCTCTCCATTCGTCGTTGCCCTGGTGTGTGCGATTAGCACCATCCCGTCGCGGGCGGTGGCGGACGAGCTGTCTACGATGCGATTCACCGACGTTACCAAAGCATCGAAGATCGACTTCTCCATGACGAGCGGTCGGACACCGTCGAAGCACTTGCTCGAGATCAACGGCGGTGGGGTGGCGATGCTCGATTATGACAATGATGGCGACCTGGATCTGTTCTTCGCCAACGGTGCAACCCTGGACGATCCCGAACGCGGGCCCGGCGTGCGACTCTACGCCAACAACGGCGACGGCACGTTTAAGGACGTTACGCGAAACGTGGGGATCGATCTCCGACGCTGGGCGATGGGTGTCGCCGTGGGCGACTATGACGGCGACGGCTGCGACGATCTGTACATTACCTGCTATGGCCGGAACGTGCTGCTTCGCAATGTTTGCTCCGGCGTGAGCGCGAGGCGTTTTGTGGACGTGACCGACAAGGCCGGCGTCGCGGACGACCGGTGGGGCACGAGCGCCGCGTTCGCCGATCTTGACGGGGACGGCGACCTGGATCTCTACGTGGTCAATTATCTTGAGTTCAACGTGGATCATCCGCCGGTCTTCGGTCTGAGGAATTTCGTGGGTGTCCCGGTGATGACCGGTCCCGCCGGGCTCCCGCCGCAAGGGGACGTGGTGTACGAAAACCTGGGTGACGGCACGTTCGTGGACATTACGGTCCGAAGCGGCTGCGCGCCGGCACAGGCGAAGTACGGGCTGGGCGTCGTCGTTCTGGACTTGGACGGCGACGGGACACAGGACGTTTTCGTGGGCAACGACTCGGTCGAGAACTTCCTGTTCCGGAATCAGGGAGATGGGACGTTTGAGGAGATCGGGGTCGTTTCGGGGATCGCCTCGAACGCGGACGGCGGCACGCAGGCCACGATGGGCATTGCGATCGGGGACGTGGACGGCAACGGCCACCCGGACGTTTTTACGACCAACTTCTCCGGCGATACGAACACCATGCACTTGAATCTGGACGGTCTGATGTTTGACGACCGCACGAGTCAATTCGGCTTGGCCATGGTGAGCAGATCGTTCCTGTCGTGGGGAACGGGGTTGTTCGACTTCGATTCCGACGGCGACGAAGACCTGTTCATCGCCAGCGGACACATCTATCCCGAGGCAGCCACGCACAAGATGGACACCGAGTACACGCAACCGCCATTGCTGTTTGAGCGGAAAGGCCGGCGCTTCGGCCGCAATCTCGAAGCGGGCGACATGCTGCGGGGGCGATACGGAGGTCGCTCCTGCGCGTTTGGGGATATCGATAATGACGGCGACGTGGATATCGTCATGACGACTCTGAACGGTCCGGTTCAGGTGTTTCGCAACGACTCGCCGCACCGCGACGTCGTCGTGGTCGAACTGACGGGCAAGGGTGGCAACCGCCATGGTCTCGGCAGCAAGGTGGAACTGGTTGCAGGCAAAACGGTCCAGCGCAGGTGGATTCACGGGGGCAGTTACCAGTCCGTGGACGCGCCTGCGGCTTACTTCGGTATCGGCGGGTCAGCTCGAAAGGACGACCTGTCGCTCCGGGTCACCTGGCCTGATGCCCGGACCGACGACTACAAACCAATTCCCACCAACCGACGTATTCTCATCACTCGTGGGTCGCTCGAATTTCACACCGCTCCGCTCCGCGGCCACGGCGGTTAGCCTTGCTGCGGCCTACCTCTCGGTTGCCCTCCAAAAAGCGAAATAAGCGGAAGAGCATTCAAGGAATCGACGGGGGGCGGGTAGTCAGCTAGAATGGCTACGGTACTTGCAGTCGGCGTTTTCGGAGAGAAACCGTATGCGGTTCGAGCGAGTGTACATCCCCTACCGGGCGTATTGGGCGACGCCGTTTTGTCGTTGGCAAGGCAGCGTCGGGCATCTACACGCTCTGAGATTCGGAGCCGAAATCGCCACCCGGGCGCTTGCGGAGCGGGAGATCTCGGCCGAGGTCTTTGACGGGCTCTTTCTGGGTACGACGATTCCTCAATCCTCCAGCTTCTATGGGGCGCCTTGGATGGGCGCGATGATTGGCGCCACGGGCGTCACCGGTCCGACGATAAGCCAGGCTTGCGCAACGTCCGGGCGGGTCATCGCAGGCGCCGCCATGGAGGTCGAGTTGGGAACACACACCGCCGTTCTTGCGTTGTTGTGCGACCGGACGAGCAACTCACCCCACATCTACTACCCGAATCCACTGGCCGCCGGCGGTGTTGGTAAGAGTGAAGACTGGGTGTGGGACAATTTCAGTTACGATCCATTCGCCAAACAGTCAATGCTGCATACCGCTGAGAATGTCGCCGCGATCGAGGGGATCGACCGGGCCGCGCAGGACGAGGTTGCGCTCATACGTTACTACCAATACATGGACGCGCTCAAGGACGATTCGGCGTTTCTGAAGCGGTTCATGGTGTTGCCGATCGAGGTCACGGACGCTTCCGGCCGCAAGGTGGTCCATACGGTCCACGGCGACGAGGGAGTGTTTCCCACCACAGCCGACGGCCTAGCGAAGCTCAAGCCGCTGGTGGATGGCGGCACGGTGACTTACGGCACGCAGACCCATCCCGCGGACGGAAACGCCGGTCTGGTGATCGCCACGAAAGAGAAGGCGGCTGAACTGAGCCAAGACCCGAGAGTGACCGTACGCTTGGTTTCGTTTGGGCAGGGCCGGGCAGACAAGGGGTTTATGGCCAAGGCGAACGTACCCGCCACGCAGCAAGCGCTGAGCAGAGCGGGTATCTCGATGACCGACATCAAGAGCACGAAGACGCACAATCCCTTCGCCGTGAATGATGTCTACTTCGCAAGAGAGATGGGGATCGATCTCGCCGACATGAACCGCTTCGGCTGCTCGTTGGTGTGGGGTCATCCGCAAGCGCCCACCGGTGCTCGTTTGATCATCGAATTGGTGGAGGAACTCGTTATCGCCGGCGGCGGGTATGGACTGTTTACTGGATGCGCGGCCGGTGACACCGCGCTCGCCGTAGTGATCAAAGTCGACTAATCGCGGGGTAATCGTATGGATTCAGAGATACCGATCGAACAACGCTTCAAGGTGCTATGCGAGATTACTCGCGCGCAGCACTTCGCGTGGCGCGAGGCTGTTGTGGCCCTGGCGCCGCAACTCGATATGCAGGAGCTGGTCAACAAGATGTGGGAATTGACCGGTGTCCAAACAGCCCGGGCGTATCTGAAGCGATTGGATCCCGCGAAACCCGTTCCTATGCAACTGGCCAAGTCGATCGTTTGGTCGTCGGCATGCATGGGCGAAGACGCGGTTGCGGAAGAGGGTGAAGGAAACGAGGCGTTGGTGAGACACGCCGATTGTCCGTGGTTCCATTGGCACAAGCGTCTGGGCCTACTCGAAGAGGACCAACCGGGTTGTGACATGTGGTTCGGCGTTATGGCGGCGGAGATCAACAAGGCGCTCGGAACCAGTATTCAGGTGGAGACGAAGTGTTCGCTTCCCGAGGGCGGTGACTTCTGCCTTCGGCGCATTTGGGAAGACGCGTCAGTCGACGCATCGAACTGAGAAGGGAAGAGCATGGGTCGGACGGCAGTGCATCCGGTTCTCGAAGACCGCCCAGGTAAGCGTGCGTGCATGTTGGGCAATGTGGCGATTGCTCGCGGTGCGGTGGAGGCCGGCATCCAGTTCTTCGCTTGCTATCCCGGCACGCCTTCCTCGGAGGTGGGTGATACGTTCGCCAGCGTCGCCAAAGCCGCCGACGTTACATTCGAATACTCGGTGAATGAGAAGATTGCGGTGGAAATCGCATTCGCTGCCAGCCTCACCGGCGCGCGGACCATGTGCAGCATGAAGCACGTGGGGTTCAATTCGGCGAATGATCCGATCTGCGTCCTGCCGTATGTCGGTGTGGAAGGGGGAATGGTCATTGTGGCGGCAGGAGACCCCTCTTTGACGACCAGTACGCACGAGCAGGACCAGCGCCATTTCAGTCGTCTTGCGCATTATCCGATCTTCGATCCAGCCACGCCGCGAGACGCGCTTGAGATGACAAAGTTCGCCTTCGCCTTCTCCGAGCAGACGCGTTTGCCCGTCATCATGCGACCGACCACACGCGTGTGCCACAGCAGTGGGATGGTTGAACTTGGTCCGCTCTCTACGCACAGGAACGACATTAAGTTCACCAAGAACCCTCAGCGTTACGTGCCGATTCCCGTCAATTCCCGGCGGATGCGAAAGGAAGTGATCGATCGCTACAAGCTGGCGGAGCGGCTGTTGGCCGAGTCGAGCTTCTTCCCGCGTACCGGCCACGGACGAAATGGCATCATCGCCAGCGGAGTCGCGTATGCCCACGCCGCCCAGGTCATCGAGGATCTGGGGTTAAAGGGTGACGTCACGTTGCAACAGGTCGGCGCATACCCGATTCCCGAGGCGGTGCTCGCCGATTTTCTGAGCGCCATTGATTCGGTGCTGGTCGTTGAGGAACTGTCTCCTCTCGTTGAGGAATCGGTGAGCCTGTTCGCTTTCAGACAGGGGCGACAGGTGCCCGTGTTCGGAAAGCACACGGGCCACTTCCCTCTCGAATTCGAGTACTCGCTCGATCAGGTCGAAGACGCCGTGCGAGCGTACCTGCGACTGGGTAAGCGGAAGACCGTCTCCGTTACCGTGCCGGATCTGCCGGCGCGCCCACCGGTGCTATGCCCAGGCTGTCCACATCGTACGAGCTACTATCTGGCGCGCCGCGTGTTTGGCAAGAAGACCGTCTACTGCAACGACATCGGCTGCTATACGCTGGGATATGGCGAACCGCTGCATGCTTGCGACACGCTGCTGTGCATGGGTGCTTCGATTAGCCAGGCCAGTGGGATCGCCCGCATGACCGGGCAGCGTGCTGTGGCGTATATTGGTGACTCCACTTTTTTTCACAGCGGTTGGCCCGCGCTCGCCAACGCCGTTCAAGCCAACGACGAGGTCACGGTCATTATCCTGGACAACTACGTCGCCGCCATGACGGGGTTTCAGCCGAGTCTAACGACAGGCAGGCAAGATCCGCCCGGAGGCGCTCCGGAGGGCGGGGCGAGCTTGTCGATCGAGGAGGCCGTGCGCGGTTTGGGGATCAAGAACGTGTACTCGGTTGATCCGTTCGACGAAGAGGCCACGGTCGATGCGTTAGAGAAGGCGAAGCAGGGTTGTGGTGTGAACGTGATTGTGTGTCAGTCGCCCTGCGTGGTGAACGAGCGTCGTTTGCGCAGAAGCTCGGACCGGGCGACACTTGAGATCGATGCGGAACGGTGCAACGCATGCTCGTTGTGTGTTCGGCTGCTGGGCTGCCCGGGGATTCTGATCGTTGATGGTGAGTACGTCATCGATCAGGACTTGTGCGATGGTTGCGATTTGTGCGCAGATGTCTGTCAACACGATGCGATCAAAAAGGTGGAGGTGGAGACAACGTAAATGGAATCGATCGACACCGGACAGGTGGACATGCGAAAGCCATCCGGCTGGCGAATCTGCATCGTCGGCACGGGTGGGCAGGGCGTATTGACGGCCGCGCGATTGCTATGCGATGCGCTCGTCGAAGGAGGCCACGATGTGGTCAGCGGGCAGTTGCACGGCATGGCCCAGCGTGGTGGCGGCGTGCAAGCGTCTGTGATGGTTGATTGTGGTATCAGCCCGATGATGGGCAGCGCGCGGGCCGACGTCGTGGTGGGTCTCGAGCCTGCTGAGACTGTTAGAGCGTTGCCGTTGATGTCGTCGCAGACGGCTGTTTTCATGAACACGACGCCCGTGATCCCCTTTACCTTGGGCCAGCAAGCCGTGCTGGGGTCCGAGGAGGCCGGCTACCCGGACATCGCGGGACTTGAGAGCGCGATCCGGCAGGTCACGGAACAGGTCCTCACATTGGATGCGACAAGAGCGGCGACCGAGACCGGTACGGTAAAGGCAATGAATCTGATCATGCTGGGATGCCTACTGGGAAGCGACATGCTGCCCTGCACGCCCGAGGAGTTCTGGAAGGTCGTCGCGCAGCGCGTGCCGCCGTCGCTGGCCGAGGCGAACGCCCAGGCGTACAATCGCGGCGTTGCGATGGGCAAGAACTTCCAACACGCGGGAATCGGATCATGAAACTGAAGATCGGCGTCGATGTGGGCGGGACGTTTACCGATTTTCTGGTGACCCGCCCCGACGATGCGCCGACGATCTTCAAAGTGCTCTCCACGCCGGCCGACCCTTCCGAAGGTTTGCTCAACGGGCTCACGGCCATCGCCGACAGCATGGGTTTCACTCCGACCGAACTGGCCGGCGCCATTGAGACAATTGTGCACGGCACCACGGTGACGACCAACGCCGTTCTGACGCGGGCGGGCGCGAAGACCGGCTTGCTGACGACCGAAGGCGTACGCGACGCGTTGGAAATGCGCCGTGGCATCCGCGAGGAACAGTATAACAACCGCTACACCAACGTCCCGCCGCTCGTGCCGCGATTCCTGCGTCAACCGATCCATGGACGTCTGAACTACCGTGGTGATCCACTCAAGCCGCTGAGCATCGATGACGTCAACCGTGCCATTCAGGTTTTCAGGGACGAACGGGTCGAGGCGGTGGCCATCTGCTTCATGAACTCGTTTGCCAATTCCGAACACGAGCAGCAGGCGGCGGAGCTTGTTGGGTCGGCGTTGCCCGACGCCTATCTGACCGTGTCGTCTGATTTTCTGCCGTCCATTCGATTCTATGATCGAGTCAGCTCGACGGTTCTCAACGCATATGTCGGCCCGAAACTCAGCTCGTATTTAGACCTCTTGAGATTGCGGCTGAAGGAGATCGGGTTCGCCGGAACGCTGTTGGTCATGCAGTCCAACGGTGGCGTGATGTCCCCGGAGGTCGCGCGAGAGCACCCTGCGCGCACGCTACTTTCCGGGCCTGCCGCCGGACCCGGTGCGGGGCTGCGTTACGTTCGCGATCACGGATGGGATCAGTGCATCACCGTTGACATGGGCGGCACGAGCTTCGATGCGGCGCTGGTGCGCGGCGGCACACCAATCGTCGTTACAGACGGCGAGATCAACCGTTACCGAATCGCTCTGCCGATGTTGGACATCGTCACGATCGGCGCGGGCGGTGGGAGCGTCGGGTGGATCGACGAAGGCGGTCTGTTGCGTATGGGGCCACAGAGCGCCGGTGCTGATCCGGGTCCGGTCTGCTACGGAACGGGCGGCACGCAGCCGACCTGTACGGACGCCGATCTCGTGTTGGGCTATCTCGATCCGCAGTTCTTCGCCGGAGGCAAGATCAAGCTGGATATCAAGGCCGCAGCACGGGCGATTCAGGAGAAGATTGCCGACCCCATGGGCCTTTCCGTGGAAGAGGCGGCGGCGGGGATGTACCGGGTGATCAATACCAACATGGCTCAGGGTGTGCGCGAGATTACCATCAAGCGAGGCTACGATCCGCGGGAGTTTCCGGTTGTGGCTGCGGGAGGCGCGGGACCGCTGCATGCCTGCATGATCTGCCGGGAGTTGGATATCCCGCTCATCATCGTGCCGCGCGAATCGTCCATCTTCTGTGCGGCCGGCATGCTCATGAGCGACTTGCAGCATGACTTCGTGTCGTCGTTTGTTTCCACATTCGAGGCCATCGACTGGAACAAGCTCAACGGCTTGATTTCTGAAATGCAGGCGGAAGGGGACCGGCTGCTCGCCGAAGAGAACATCTCGAAACAGATGCGTCGATTCAGTTTGAAACTGGACTGTCGGTATGTCAAACAGTACCACGAAGTGTCACTTACCGTGCCGTTTGATGCAGTCCTCCAGGCCGGCGTTGAAAGAATTGCCGCGACGTTTCATGACGAGCACGATCGTATGTACGGGTATTCGCTGCGTGAGGAAGGCACGCCGATGGAGTTGATCAACGTGCGCGTTCGGGCCGTCGGCGTAACCGAGAAACCGTCGTTCGCCGAAGTGCCGCGGGTGGGCGTGGGCGCGGATGTCGCGCCGAAAGGCGAACGAAAGATGTATGTTCCGGAGGAACGCGCTGCCAGGGACGTGCCGGTGTACGATGGCCATGAGACTTGCCACGGACATCGGATCGCCGGCCCGGCGCTGATC
>JAJDDU010000503.1 GCA_029260155.1 Phycisphaerae bacterium
TTTGCTGCCCCGGGTGGGGCTGGCGCACACCTTCCGTTTCCGCGGCGAGCGCGACTATTCTCAGACGTTCTCGGGTGGCCTGCGGTACATTCTCTCGACGCAGGTCGAGCGGATGTCACCAAACGTGTTCCCCTCGACCCATCGGGATCTTCTGCGCTACGCCGAGCGTCGGGGAATGTACTCGGTTTTCGAGGAGTGGGGACACGAAGGGCTGGCACCCTTGACATTCGTAGACTACGAAGCCCGTGAGCGCGAATTTCACATTCACGCGTTCCACGTGTTCCCGGCCGAACGGACGATTCTCAAGACCCAATCGATCTTCGAGAAAGAGCCAGAGCGCCGCCGGGACGACGGAGTGTAGTCAGCGCGCGAAGCGACGGAAGCGTCCCCCACTCAGCGTCGAAGAAGAGCCGCCCTTGCTGGCAGGTCGCTTCCACGCTGGCTTGAGGACACCTCCGCCGCATATGCGTGCCGCACCGCGACTTGATTCGCGGGCAAAGTGTTGGATCAGAACTCCTCTAGATTCCCGTCATCCAGCGACATAAACTGTTTGGGGGCGGCGCCCTTGTTTCCGGCGGTCGCACCGGGGCTGCTGGTGCCCCCTCCCTTGCTCGGCGCCGTCGGGAAGCCCTTGGGGGGGCCAGAACCGAGCCGGGCTTTCGCGACGTTCGGCCCCTGATGCGCATGGGTGACGTTGCCAGGCAAGTCGCCCTGGCGTCCGGTGACCAAGAATGCCAAATCGCCTACCGCGCTCTTGACGACGGCCGCTTGGGCAGACAGCTGCTCCGCCGCCGAAGCAGATTCTTCGGCGCCGGCAGCGTTCTGTTGGGTGACCCCATCCATCTGAGAAACTGCGGAGTTGACTTGATCGACGCCCTGAGCTTGTTCCTGGCTGGCGCGGGCGATGCCGTTCACAAGATCAGCCACCTTGCTTACATCGCCGACGATAGCCCCTAGCGCCTGCCCGACGTTGCTCGATATGTCTGTTCCGTCTTTGGCTTTGTTGACCGAGTCCTCGATCAAGCCGGTAGTCTCGCGGGCAGCCTCGGCCGCACGTTGGGCGAGATTTCGCACTTCATCGGCCACCACGGCGAACCCCTTGCCGTGCTCTCCCGCTCGGGCAGCCTCCACGGCCGCGTTCAGCGCCAGCAGATTGGTCTGGAACGCGATCTCCTCGATGACCTTGATGATCTTGCTGATCTTGCCTGACGCCTCGTTGATGGCCGTCATCGCACCATTAAGCTGCCCCATCGTCTGATCACCGGTCTCGGCAGCCGATCGGGCCTGATTGGTTAGTTCGTTCGCCTCCTTGGCGTTTTCGGCACTGGTCCGCGTCATCGCGGCCATCTCCTCGAGCGCCGAGCTCGTCTCTTCCAACGACGAGGCCTGCTCGCTGGCACCGGCCGCGAGTTCCTGGCTGGAACTGGACACCTGCGCGGCCGCATCGTTGACCTGGTCGGCGCCGTCGTTGAGCCCCCCGATGATACGATTGATAGGCTTGATCACGCTTCGCGTGAGCAGGTAAAAGAAGACTCCCGACCCAGCCAACAGGAGCACGCCGACAAGACCTGCTGCTTTTCCGAGCGACGCGGCGATCGCGGCATCGGCCGCATCGAGCGACTGCACCACCTCAAACGCGCCGTGTACCTCGCCGACTTTCCAGTTCTCCATGCGGACGCCGGTCGGATCGAGTCCCTTGTCGTTGTCCCACAGCGCGACCGACGTGGCAGGGTCTCCGTGACAAAGCATGCATTCCTGCGTCAGCTTGATCGGCCGAAAATAGCGAATCGCGTTCATCGATTCGTCGACTTCGGAGTACTCTTCTACCCCCTCTTCTTCGAACATCCGCAGCACACGGGATTCGAGTTCGTCCGGTTCGTTCTTCGGATTCCTCGGCGAGAACTTTGGCACGCGGAACTCGTAGCCGCCTTCATCCGCTTTGGCCATGGCCGCTTCCCACGCGGTTACAACCGGAACAGCGGCGAGAACCTTGTCCATTGCCCCGGTCTCGGCCCACTCGCTCATCTGCTCCGCGCTAAAAATCCCGAGTTGCCATTTCTTGCCCATCTCCTCACGGGTCGCTTCGGTGGTCAGAATAACACTGCGTGCCTTCTCCACGTATTGAGACCGTACGCTGTCTTTGGCATCAACGTAGTAGAAACCAAACAGCACGCCGACCACGACCAAAAGCTGCAGTGCGGCAATGACCAGTATCTTCTTTCTCAAATCCCATTTCATAAACGGCGCTCCCAAGCGTGTCGCTCTCGCGAAACGGTCGATACAAGGACGCCCCGACGCTACTCCGCGCGGAACTCTGCATTCCAGGGTCGCAACTTCGAATACAGCAACATCCGATTGCTGCCGTTGTTCGACGCTACTTCTCTGCCCTGTTTGTGTCCCCGGCGACCGATTTCGGGTCGAACAAAAGGTGTATCGCGAACAAGCCGGTCGAAGACATTCTCGACCAAGATCGTTCGCACGCGCAATTCATGCGATAGCAGCGTACGCGCCCCCGGCGTTCCTGCTCATGAACATGCAGGCTGAACCAAGGAGTCCGCAGGCGTTCGTACCACCGTACGCACACGCTCTGTTGCTTTGGAGAGACCGGCCCGGCCATCCAGCGTACTCATTAACTCGGCTGAATAGCATGACCACTTTTCTTATGACGAGGCTGCAACTGCGGTGGCTTGATACAGGCTGCCACAACTTAACGCCTGGAGTGTCTATCCAGGTCACTTAGGACGCCGCCAGCTGCATTCGCGTGCGATACAGAGTGTTACGCCGCAGCACGATCAGACGCGGTCACAGGGGATCAGAACTCCGACATACCGCCGTCTTCAAGCGACATGAATTCCGCTGGGTCACCTGTGTGTTTGTCAGCGCTCGCGGCTGGGACATTCGCACTGGTTCTTGCCCCCGCCCCTCCGTGCTTTTTCTGTTTTGCACCTGCATTGAGTCGAGCCTTCGGCGTATTCGACTTGCGGTGCGATCCGGAAGAAGCAACCGCTCCGTTGTTCCCGGAAGTCCCGCGGATCAAAGCCGCCAGTTCGCTGATCGTGCTCTTGACCACCGCCGCCTGGGCGGACAGTTCCTCGGCTGCGGACGCAGACTCCTCAGCGCCGGCCGCGTTTTGCTGCGTCACCTGGTCCATCTGAGAGACCGCGGAGTTGACTTGTTCGACGCCCTGGGCCTGTTCCTGACTAGCAGTCGTGATGCCATTCACCAAGTCGGCAACCTTGCCCACGTCACCCACGATCGAGCCCAACGCCTTGCCGACGTCGCCCGCGATGTCCGTTCCTTCTTTGGCTTTGTTGACTGAGTCCTCGATCAACCCGGTGGTCTCACGCGCCGCCTCTGCCGCGCGTTGGGCCAGGTTTCGGACCTCATCGGCCACCACCGCAAACCCCTTGCCGTGCTCGCCCGCTCGAGCAGCCTCCACGGCCGCGTTGAGCGCCAGAAGATTGGTCTGAAAAGCAATCTCCTCGATGACCTTGATAATCTTGCTAATCTTGCCCGACGCATCGTTGATCGCGGACATCGCGCCGTTGAGATGCTCCATCGTCTCGTCGCCACCCCGGGCGGCAGTTCGGGCTTGTCCGGTGAGTTCGTTGGCCTCCTTGGCGTTCTCCGCGTTAGTGCGGGTCATCGCCGCCATCTCCTCAAGCGCCGCGCTCGTCTCTTCCAAGGACGAAGCCTGTTCGCTCGCGCCGGCAGCGAGCTCCTGACTTGCACTGGAGACCTGCGCAGCCGCATCGTTGACTTGGTCCGCGCCATCGTTCAGGCCGCTGATGATGCGGTTGATCGGCTTGGTGATCGAACGCGTGATGAGCACGCCGAGGGCCGCACATAGCGCAATGCCCGAGCCCAGCAGAATCCACTCGATCTTCATCAGGAAAGCGGTCAACGCCTTTCCTTCCGCCATGTCCGTTGTCATCAGCTGTTTCTGACTGGCGATCATGGCGTCGAGGTTTTCCTTGATGGCGAACGCCGTGGGAGCAGCCTTGGTCCCAAGCCACGTGTTGGCCAGGTTCCACTCGTCTCCCCCGCGAACCTCGAACATCTTCGTCGGCAGTGGATCGAATTCCTTGCGGGCTTTTGCGAAAACATCGTATGCCTCGCGTTGCTCAGGGGTCAGAAGATCGACGTTGTCGGACACATCGCCGAAGCGCCTCGTGTTCTTTGCCCAGAGTTCATCGAACCGTTGCTTGAAGCTCTCATCACCGGATAGCAGATACGCACGGATAGCCCCCAGCCCCAGGCCGAGCGTGCCCCTGGTGTCAGCCATCATGCCCAAGAGCGCCTTGCGCTCAGGAGTCGCATCCAATGTGGCTTCGATATCGATCATCCGGGTGATCTGCGTGCTTAGAATCTTCGCTCTCGGCGCCGCCTCGGTGAAAAGGATCTTGGTAGCCGGCGTGTTTTCGACTGCCTGAGCGATGTCCTCGATCTCCTGCTGATAGGTCTTGAAGTCGCTGAGTCTCGTCTCGATCGCCTTCATCCGCTCGATGTTCTTCGGGTCGGTCCAGTTGGCTGCGAACTTCTTCATAACGGCCATCGCCGTCTCGATTTCCTCGGACCAGGCTTTGGCTCGTTCGTCCTTGAACTTGTCCTTGCCCAAGATGATCCAGCCGCGCAAGGCCGCCAGCGAATGATTCATTCCGTTCATCATCCCCATGCTCGCCTGAGCGGTCGGTGCCCGAAGGTCGATGATGCGGTTGGTCACCTTGGCCGTCCGTTGCACCTGCCAGATTGTAGTGGACACCGCACCGACGAGAATCAACCCGACGATGGCGTACCCCATGCCGATCTTCGCCCCTACACCACGATTCCCAAACAGTGACAGCATCCGATTTCTCCCGTTGTTCGATCCAGATTCTCAGCGTCGCAGGAATTCACTTGGCGACCATTTTACGGTCGAACAAGACCCGTATCACGGACAAGGCGGTCGTAGACAATCGCGACCAGAATCGTTCGCGAGCGTTGGTCACCTGATAGAAGTGCTCCCGCGCGGCACTCCTTCTCGTGAACATGCAGGGCGAACCGAGGGGTCAGCCTGCACCGTACTATCGAACATACACCCGCTATCGATTCGATCGACTGGCCCGGTCGCTCAGCGCACCTTTGCATGTTCGGTTGATCTAGACGATCACATTACTTACTCTGAGCAGTGAATTGGCCATGGGTTGACACGCACCCGGGGCGTCGAGGTCTTGTGATTGAGGGGAACGCCCCCGGTCCCGCATGCTGGTTCCGACGGGCGGATTCGCGTCCGATACTGAGTGTCACGCCGTGGCACGTTCACGAAGCCATATGTCCGGCGGAACGCCGGTCTTGGACCGGTGCGGATCGGGCGACTGGGTGATAGAATACCCCGGTCAATATGGGACGTACGTTCAAGGAAAGAAGTGTCATGACCAGACCGCTTTCGGGTTTCCGCTTCGCAGTTCGGGCTGCGGTCGCTACCGCGACGTTGGCCGTGTTGGCGATTCTGTTTGCTCGCGACAGCCAGCCTCGCGAGGCGGCACCTCCCGCGGACGTCGTCACACCGCTCAAGACATTTCGCCGACGTGTCCACCCCGGCGTGTTGGCCGGCAACAATCTGCTGCTCATCACCCTCGACACGGTTCGGCGAGATCACGTCGGCTGTTACGGGGATCAGGTTGCCCGAACCCCGACGATCGACGCTTTGTCCCGCCGGGGAGTGCTGTTCGATCACGCAGTTACCGGCGTGCCTAGCACAGCCCCCTCGCACGCGAGCATGCTCACAGGTCTGGAAGTGCCCAACCACGGCGTTCGCACGAACGCGAAATACACCCTCGCCGAAGACCACACGACACTCGCGGAGATCCTCAGTGACCGAGGGTACGGGACGGCGGCCTTTGTCGCGACGGCGGTTCTACGGTCGCAATACGGGCTAAACCAGGGATTCGACAACTACGACGACCGCCTCGACCGAAAGGGCCGCAACGCCGCCGAGATCACGGACTTGGCGACGAGCTGGCTGACCGAGCACCTCGCAGCCGATCCTGATCGCCCCTTCTTCATGTGGCTGCATTACTTCGACGCCCATAAACCGTACGGCCCACCGGCGGAGTTCGCCGAACTCTATCCCGACAGCCCCTACGATGCCGAAATCGCATACGTCGACGAGCAAATCGGGCGATTCTTCGCCGCGCTGGCCGAGCGTCAGCTTCGCGATCGCACACTCATCGTTCTGACATCCGACCACGGCGAAGGGCTCGGTGAGCATCTCGAAGAGGATCACTCGCGACTGGTGTACGATACCGTCATGCGCATTCCGCTGGTGATCGCCGGCCCACCGCCTGTGAACCAACCCATCCGCGTTGATGACGTGACGGTCGGCACCATCGACATCATGCCGACCGTGCTAAGCCTGCTGGGCATCGAGTCCCCCGAAAACATGGACGGGCTCGACCTAGTCACCGCGCCCGTCAGCCCGGACCGGGCGATGTACCTTGAGACGCTCGCGCCGCTGGCGTACCACGGTTGGAGCAGCCTGCACGCACTTCGGCGAGTCAACGCCAAGTTCATTCTGGCGCCGACGTGCGAGTATTTCGACATCACCGGCGACCCTGGCGAACTCACCAACCTCCTGGAAACCGATTCGCGATCAGCCGGCGATCTTCCGAAACTGCTCGCCCGGCGCATGAACGCCTGGGATTCGGTCGACGACGCCTTCGCAGCGGCTGCGCAGCTGAGTCCCGACGTGGCTGAAGAGCTGGCAGCCCTGGGGTACATCTCTACTCTTGACGGACGTGCTGCACCGGCGGTTCGACTGGATCCGAAAGACGCCTACCCCATTTGGCGGGCTTTGCGGTTTGGCACGGTCCCCGAGTTGCAATCCAAGAGCCGGGAACTGGTGCTTCTGCCGGGGGCGGATCGCGGTGCCTATCGGCGGGGGATGTTGCTCGCTCAGGCTGCCCACGACCGGTCAACCGACCGAAGTGCCACAGCGCTGACACTCGGGATCGCGATTTATCGGACCGGCCAGTTCGAGTCCGCGCTGACCGCGCTCGCGGGCGTCCCCCTTCACGATCGCCCCGCCGCTTCATCACTCATGGCCATGGCGTTGCACGCGCTAGGCCGGGCGGACGAAGCGCGCGAGTCGCTCGACTACGCAAGAGAACTCATCGCCAACCCGGAGTACGCGGACGACACGGACGCTCAGCAGTTCCTTCGGGAAGCGATTGAGCTTGTTGAGTAGCTTTCAGCTCGATCGATAGCAGATAGAATGTCGACCGGAAGGTACGGGCGTTCATGCGGATTGCGGAAGTCTTTTATTCGATTCAGGGCGAGGGCAAGCTGGCCGGCGTGCCGTCGGTGTTCGTCCGCGTGTCGGGGTGCAATCTGCGATGCGTCTGGTGCGACACGCCCTACGCCTCCTGGAACCCAGAAGGTGAAGATTTCGCCGTCGACCGCATCGTAGAGCAAGTTGGTCAGTATCCTGCGAGACACGTTGTGATCACCGGTGGGGAACCGATGATCTCACCCGAAATCACGCAGCTGACGCACAGCTTTCGGGAAGCTGGGTATCACATCACGATTGAAACCGCCGGTACAGTGTATCATGAGGTGGCCTGCGACCTGGCCAGCGTCAGCCCGAAGCTGGCGAACTCGACGCCGCGCAATCGCGAAGACGGCAAATTCGCTGAACAACACGATCGGCTGCGTCTGAACGCAAGCGTCATCCGACGCTTCATGGACGGGTTTGATTACCAGTTGAAGTTCGTCGTCGATCAGCCGGCGGACATGGACGAGATAGACGCGCTGCTCGGGCAAATCGGTGAAGTGGAGCCATCAAGGGTGCTCCTCATGCCGCAGGGAATAGACGCCGTCGCGTTGAGCCGGCGATCGCCCTGGGTGGTCGAGATTTGCAAGGCGCGGGGCTTTGCGTTTTGCCCGCGCATGCACATCATGCTATATGGCGATGTTCGCGGCAGGTGACCGCGCCGGCCCCTTTAGGAGACTACATGTATCGTATCTGCAAAGCGTTCACTATCGAGAGCGGACACATGCTGAGCAAGCATCCCGAACGATGCCGCTATCCGCATGGGCACAGTCGTCGTATCGAGCTGGTGCTCTCCTCATCCACGCTCGACCAAAACGACATGGTGTGCGATTTCAAGTGGATCAAGCTGAGCGTCAAAGACTTCTTAGATGCCTACGACCATGCCCTCTGCGTCAACGCAGCCGATCCGATTCGCGAGAAACTCAGCGCAGACGCCGGGCGCTTGGTGGTATTCGAGGAGGGTGATCCGACCACCGAGCGCATCGCCAAACGCGTCTTCGATCATCTGAATGCGAGAATCGCCACGGGTGCGTCGGTCCAAACGGCGAACGGCGTGATCTACCACATCCCACCGGACGTGCGCATCGAGCGCGTCCGTGTCAGCGAGACGCCGACGTCGTGGGCGGAATATGAGGGTTGAAGGATCGAAGATCGCCTGCGACCTCTGATCGTCCGCTTGCTACCTTCTATTCTTCTTACCAACCATCAACGCGCCGAGGATCAGCAGCAGCGAGGTGGCTGGTTCCGGTACGAGGCCGACCTTGAAATCGCCGCCCGTGGAGGAGAACCCGCCGTGCTCAGCGGCGAGGGCGAAGAACTCATCGCCGTTGGCTGCGAGATTCGTACTGCTTCCGTCGCCAAACGTCGGAATGGCAATATCAAGGGCGAAGATCGATCCGCTCGTAAAGGCCGACCGCATGGACTCGGGAATGGTGAACTGGTTGTTCGCGCCGTCGGAACCCGCGCCGGTCGGCGCATCGCCGGTTCCCATGAATACCCAATCGCCGGCAGCAGGATCAGCCAGAATCGGCCCTCCGTTGGGGCTGAGTAATCCGTACACCGACAGGATGCCACCCGAAAACGCGATGCCGTCCAGATCCGGACCGAACATTGAATTCGCAAACGCAGCTTCATAGGCGGCCGGTGATCCCAAGTTGATATCGGTCCCGGTGAGGCTGCCGCCCATCGAGATGTTGTCGAGCCCGGCGGGGTTGACCACCATCGCGCTCAGCCAGACGTCAAAGGACGCCGCATCGGCGATGTCCGCGCGATCGGCCACTGACTCAGTGCCGTCCGTGAGCGTTGCTTTGAGGCTGCTCGCGGCGTGGTCGGAGATCGAGAAAACGGACGTTCCCGCATCGAAACCAATGACAATGTCCGAGTAGTCGAAGTGCAGCGATTCGCCTTGCACAACGGGCGCACCGGACACGATAACAACCGCGACAATCGTCGGTAGAACTGCTTTAAACATGTTACTTCCCCCTGCTGGCCCCATGATCTCCGGCGAGGCCACGAAAAAAAGAGAGCACGTCCGAACCCATATCGAACATCGCTCTCTCTCTACCCTGCGATGACGAGCGTCTCACACGCCCGCTCGCTCTTTGTTGTCGGCTGCGAGACTCCCGACGAGCCGACGTTGGTCAACCCGCGAGCATACGCGCACCCAACATAGCAGTATAGCAACCCTGGGCGTCGAGGGCAACCCCCCTATTCGCACGAAGCGGAGCGTGACCGTCGGTTGTGGCATGACACCGGTAACTCCAACCAACGCAACGAATATCGGCCACACGCTGGACCGAGGGAATCGGACCATTCAGTGAAACTGCAAGATGGAAGGCATTGGAACCACAGAGGAGGGAAAGAGGGCGGAGGGATGGAATCCTGGGAACGTATGAATGGCGGTTACGCACCGGGCGCACGTGCCCGTCGTCGACCACTCGGCGGACGCGTCCGTTGACGAAGGAGGTGTTGAAGGTGAACAGCGACCCGTGCCAGCCGCGAATGGTGGCTGGGATGCCGGCCAAGCAACAACAGTTGTCCGCACCGTAATTCTGCCGCCACGCGTACTGCCCGCAATTCACAACAAACAACAAGGTGCGTGCGGGGCTGGGAAGTTGTGACATGGGACGCAGATAGGGGTAGTTGCATTTAGTTTGTGCCATTGGGTGGAAGCCGCCCTACCTCCTGCTGACGCCGCAAGTGATGGCCACACCCCGCCACGCGTCGCTCATAACGCTGGGCGCGTGATCGGCCGTTAAGTCGAATTCTGTCGGGCTTTGGCATCGGGGAGTTATTGCCGCTATAGTCGCGGCCGGATGGCGGATTGCAAGATCGGCGCGCTGCGGTAAACGCGCCTGGGCACCTGTAGACTGATCGAAGGACCGAAATGACAATTCGCGCTCGCAGGCTTCTGATTTCGGCGTTGCTGATTCCCGCAGTGCTTGCCTGCGGGGGAATGGTCGCGGGCTGGCTGTACGCGACGAAACCTCCCGCGGAACGCACGGCTGAGCCCGCCCCGCCGCCGTTGGTGGAGGTCGTAACGGTGACACGCGGTGACATCCCCGTGTCCTTCGTCGGGTATGGCAGTGCCCGCTCCGATCGCGATGTCGTCATTACAGCCGAAGTCTCCGGCATGGTTGTCGCGTTGTCCGCGGGGCTGAACGACGGATCAGTCGTGACCACTGGCCAGATTCTCGTCGAAGTCGATGACCGCCGGTACATGCAGCAAGTCGCGCGCACGCAGGCCGTCGCCGCGGAACTGACCGCCCAGATCGAGCAGCTGAATATCGAGCGAGAAAACATCGGAAGACTCATCGCGATCGCGGAGCAAGAGTTGGCGGTCAATCTCAGCGAACTCGATCGGCTGGGTGATCTGCTCGAGCGCGACTTAGCCACCAAGAAGGAAACCGATTTTGCCCGGCTTGCATATCAGCAAAGTCAGCGTCAGTTGCAGGTCTACAAGAACCAGACCGCGCTGATCGAGCCGCGCCGGCGATCGCTGGAGGCGGCGCGCGATGCGCGTCTGGCCGAGGCGGAGCTGGCCCGCTTGGACGTCGAGCGCTGCCGAATTGCCGCCCCGTTCGCCGGACAAGTAGTCCGGTTGGCGGTCGAGGTGGGCGATCGCGTGATGCCGGGCAGCGAAATCGTGGAGGTGATGTCAACGCGGCGGATCGAGGTGCCGATCGAATTGGCAGCCTCAGCCCATGCGGCGGTCGCTGTCGGCGCGCAATGTCGTCTCGAAGCCGACAGCGTGCCCGGTGTCGTCTGGAGTGGGACACTGTCCCGCCGGGCGCCGGCGGTGGACGTGCGTAGCCGCACCTTTGCTGCGTATGTCGATGTCGACAACGCAGCGCAAGAAGTTCCGCTGGTCCCAGGGTATTTTCTGCAGGCCGATGTGGAGGGGCCGCTCTTGCGCGATGTCGTCGCGATTCCGCGCGGGGCCATTGTGGGGGACACAGCCTACGTCGCAGCCGGTGCGACCGCACGCGCCCGTGCGGTTCACGTTGATCGCTACGTGGAAGACCTCGCGGTGGTCACGGGCGAGATCGTTCCCGGCGACCAGCTGATCGTGACCAACCTCGACGTTCTGCACGACGGCGCCGATGTCCGCGTCGTGCCGCAACGTGTGGTAGATAGCGGATCGAAGCGCCCATGACCTCACTCCCACGCTTCAGCGTCAACAACCCTGTTCTCGTCAACCTGGTGATGTGGACCCTATTGCTCGGCGGCGCGTATTCGAGTCTTACGCTCGTCCGCGAGATGTTCCCGGAGGCGACGCCCAACGCCGTCATGATAAGCACTGCCTACCCCGGCGCGACGCCGGCCGAGGTCGAAAAGGGCATCTCGATCAAGATCGAAGAGGTCATCAAGGACATCGAAGAGGTCGACGAGATCAAGACCACGATCGGCGAGGGGCTGAGTCAAGTTAACGTCATCTTGCGGAACGACACAGCCGACGTGGATCAGGTCGTCTCGGACATCAAGTCCGCCATCGATACCATTCCGGCCGAGGATTTCCCCGAAGAGGCGGAAGCGACACGGGTCACGAAAATGGAGCCGTCGATCCCGGTCATCAACGTCTCCTACTTCGGCGACGTGGACGAACAAACACTGAAAGACACTGCGCGTGCGCTTCGCGACGACCTGCTGCAAATCCCGGGAATTACCGAGGTGATCTTGCAAGGCGTGCGCGTCGACGAAATCAGCGTCGAAGTTCTGCCGCAGAACCTAAACGCATACGGGCTTTCACTGCCCGACGTTGCGAGCGCCATCGCCCACGCCAACCTGGACCTTCCTGCCGGCCAGATCAAAACGCAGGGTGCAAACGTCTCGGTGCGTACGCTCGGCGAGGAGGACCAAGCCGGCCCCATCGGCGAGATCGTCGTACGCAGCGATGCGGCGGGAAAGGTCACCCGCCTGCGCGAGATTGCCGACGTCATCGACGGGTTTGAAGAAACCGACTTGCAAGGCAGATTCAACGCCAAACCGGCAATTACAGCCACCATCCTAAAAACGCCGCGACAGGACGCCATCGACATATCCAAGAAGGTCAAAGCGTTGGTCGCGGGCAAGATGCGTCAGCCACTCGAGCGCGACTGGCTGGCGAAGCTGAAATACCGCGTGGGAATCCGCGACGAGATCGAGCGCGTGTACGCGCGCGCCTGGGACCAGCCCTGTTCGAGCGGCGGCGCACTGAAGGCTTCGACGAATCTCGCGCGCTTTATTGAAAGCCGCCTCGATCTGCTGGAGCGTAACGGTTTCTGGGGGATGGTTTTTGTCTTCCTGTCGCTGCTGACTTTTCTCAACTGGCGTGTCGCTTTCTGGGTCATGTTCGGACTGCTGCTGGCCGTATTCGGGACCATCATCGTGATGCGCCTGTTCGGATTCTCGCTTAACCTCATCAGCATGTTCGGGTTGATCGTGGTGCTCGGATTGCTGGTGGACGACGCCATCATCGTCGGAGAACACATCTACACGCGCGTGGAAGAGGGCATGGAACCCAAACTGGCCGCCATCACCGGCGCCGAAGCGGTGACCTGGCCGGTGCTGTGCGCCATTCTCACGACGG
>JAJDDU010000504.1 GCA_029260155.1 Phycisphaerae bacterium
CAACGGCGTGCGCACAGCGCTGCAAGCTATTCCGAAGGCAATCTCCAGTCATGACAGCGTCTCGGGCCAAGAGGCGGAACTGCTGGGTATGGTGCAATGCCTTTTCGATCACTACGACCGCGCAGCCGACGCTGTCGATGCGCTCGACTTCCCGTCCCTGCAACTTCAGATCGTGCACGCCGACTGGCACCCAGGGAATATGCTGTTCAAACGCGACGAAATCGTCGCCGTCATCGACTACGACTCGTGTCGCCTCAGCCGGCGCATCGTGGACGTTGCCAACGGGCTCTTGCAGTTTTCACTCGCAGGTGGCGGGGATCCCGATGGCTGGCCCGATGAGCCCGATGAGCAGCGGTTCAAAGCGTTCGTCGGCGGCTACCAGGAGGTCACCGAGCTTTCCGAAGCGGAAACTCGGTGCATTTCGCACTTGATGATCGAAGCCCTGGTCAGCGAGAGCGTTTTCCCGATCGCGCACGCCGGCTCCTTCGGTCAATGGACCGGGTTCGGTTTTCTGCGCATGATTACCCGAAAGGTAAAATGGCTCCACGAGCACGACCTCGATCTGCGCGGGTTCGTGCGACGCAAGGGGGCATGAAGCCTGTGGTGTCAGGTGGCGCGGGAATGCTCCTCTTCACACAAAAAAAGGACCCGCCGCCGATCCGAAAACCGGGGCGGGTCACGTTCTAGCAGGCTGCCGCGTACGCAGCCACGTACGCTGCTCTACGGCAGCCACCTCGTACATTCACCAATTTCCACAAACACCTCCTTTTCAATGGGCCGACCTTCCCACACGAACCTCAGGTGTGAGGACGTACGGGCCTAGCCCAGTCCACCGGCCGTCGCCAGCGACACGTCACAGGGGTTAAATACCCTGCGGAGGGGGGTGATCGACGCCTGCTGGCCTCGCCCAATATTTGAGGGTCGCACGGCGTCACCAACACCCACACTTGAATTATATGAAATTCGCCGGACCAAAGTCAAGAGAAATCCGCCACGACGCATCCCAAGCCCTGAAGGCAGCTTGCGTGGTCGTGAGATTTGAAGGCCACGAACCGCGCCCACGCGAGCGTGGACCGATAGTCCGGGGCGGGACACGCCTTGTCTGCCCCATGTGTTGAAGAAGTCCTTGCCAACCACAGCATGGCGTTTAGAATGATTAATGATTAATGATTAAGCTGAGTGAATTGTGGGTCCATGCGCAGGATGCGCATCACCTGGAATTGGTGTCAGGGGACCATTCAGCCGCTCATCGGAACACCACACTACTGAAAAGGCCGGAGAAACATTGTGGCAAAACAAGCAACCTTACCACTCAGCACCGTCGATCAGATGCTCAAGGCACTTCTTGTCGCCGGACGTGCCGTTGAGAATGTCCTGGAGACGCACGCCGTGCAATCCGCGGTGGAGGAACCTCTGTCGTTGTCGAAGGTCCAGATCCTTCGACTGCTCACCGAGAAACGCCAACAGAATTCGAGTCAGGTGGCTCGCTTCCTTGGCGTGAGCAAGCCTGCGGTCACGCAAATCGTGGATGCAATGGTGCAAGCCGACATGCTGGTGCGCAAGCCCGCGAAGGCGGATCGACGCGAGGTCGGATTGGAACTCACCAAGGTGGGTAAGGCCACGTTTCAAGCCGTGCGGAAGCGCCAGCGCCATATCGTTCGCAGTGCCGTCCGCAACATAACGGAAGCGGAAGTCGGGCGTTGGGTAACCGCGCTTCAGAGCGTATCGAGCGGCTTGGCCAGCGCTGACCGCGCGTTCGAGCAGATGTGCTTGCAGTGCGGCGCGCACTCCGACACCACTTGCGTTCTTGTGGGCGGAGAAGCGAACTGCGTCTTTGAACAACACAACGCCAAAGTCTCCAAACGCCGCGTGCTTAGAAAAAGCCGGGCATAGACTCGGATATTGCGGGTCGCGGGCAGATCCCGAAAGGGACACCCCCCGCCGCAACCGTGGCGCGCACTCTACCGTGCGTCGCCGCGACGGCGGATACCAACCGTAACCACAGCCGGGTTCGTACGCCCGATCGCGATTTGATCGGTGTGGGCGTCGCCGACCAGAAACGTCTGGTCGGCGGCGGCTTCATCGTGCAGCACGTCCACCACGAACGTACCAATCGCATCTTCCGACACGCGATAGGTAAACGTCGCCAGATACCCCTGCTCGGACGTTTCGACACTTCCGCCGTAGAGCCCAGCCAGCATTTGAGACTTGTCCACATTGACGGCGTCAAACACGTCCGCCGAGCCTGCAAACACGAAGTCGGCGCGGGGCTCGATGGTGATGGCCGCAAGCTTGAGCGAACCTTGGCGACCACCACTCACAGCCGTGTGCAACTGATATGCGCCGAGATTCGCCTTTCCGCGCCCACGCTCAAGGCGATCTTGCGTGAGGAATACGCGGACCTGCACCTCACTGCCGGGTGTGGCGACGCGCGTCTCCGCGATCACCGCGAGTGACGCGGTCCCGACGACCGTCCGCGCGGACGCCGATTCAGGCGCCGGGCCGCAAGCGCACGTGTTGGTTCCGGCGAAGCACGTCAGCGCGTGCAACGCGTCGGCCAGATTGCAGAACCCATCCGGGGCACACTCGCCCAACGCACCGCCCGCGTCGCTGTCGAGGATCTCGCAGGTGTTGTTTCCGGAGAAGCAAGTCAGCGCGTGCAACGCGTCGGCCAGATTGCAGAATCCGTCGAGCGGACATTCCCCCAAAGCACTCCCCAAGTCGGCCGGATGGACTTTGGCAGTGCCGCTGCACGATCCCGCCACACACGCCCACCGCGTGCAAACGTCGTCGGTAACACTGTCACCGTTGAGATCGGCGCAATCAGCGGCCGTGACGCAGGAAGAGTCCTCGTACGTGAAGGTAATTGCCGATCCGATGACAGTGTTGGCCGCCACCACCGTGTAAGTGAATCCATCGTAAGATGCCACGACGTTGGCCAGGAGACTCGCCGGAGCGATTTGAAACGTGTAATCGCCGGGCAACGCGTCGCCCGGTAAGGTCAACGTACCTTCGTGAAGAACGACGCCGGCAACGTCGTGGCCGATGTTCAGCGCCACGGCGCCCGAAGGAAAAGGCGGCAACCCCGGAACACCAGGGTCGTTTTGAATTGTATTCTGCGCCCCCCCTGCTTGCAGAAGATCGTCGCCGGCAGGCGTACCGTTGTAGTCATGGGCGTAACCCAGATTCGGCACAAAAGTGCCCACGTCCGGACCCGGAGCGTGACTAACTGCCGTCGCCAGATTCACCGGCTGCGGCGAGTTGACCACCTCAAGGTCATAAAGGAAGAACGCCAGTCCTTCGTTGTCGGTATCGGTGAGGTAGCCCTTGATGGCGTACGTCATAGGTGTCGCGGGCGTGACCGCGCCGCTACCGTCGGTACGTTCCATTTGCACCGTGAAGGTCGCCGCCGGCGCCAGCTGCGCCATTGCGAAGAAAAACACACCCACCGTCTGAATCACTGCCAGGCTCGCGTAGCGACGTTGCATCGACCCATCCTCTCAACCACACCCCGATGTTGGCAAGAAAGCGCAACCACACAACAGTGCGTCGAGTGGTGCACCACAAACGCAGGCGCCCTCGCGTCAAGCGCCGGCACAATCGCGATTGTAGCACACCGGGCGCGCACATACCAGAACGGCGTCGTCCATTCGCGCCGGGCGATCGCACCCAAAAGACGTGGAGAAGGTCAGGCAGCCTTTATTTCAAAGCCAAGCGCGCGAAAGGCGGCGAACAAGACGATGGCCAGCGACAGGACACCCACCCCGAGAAAGAAACCGGTCCAGGACTGCCCCGAATTCTTATTACGCCGTTGTCCCGCGCTGTTGAAACCCAATACCAAGCCAATGACGCTCAGTAGTCCCGCCAAGCCGACGCACGCAAGAAGAGCTGGCTTGAAGTTGCCAAGCTCACCGTAGGAAATAGCGCGCAGATCGTGGTTGTACTTGCCGAAGCTGAACACGGCCCCGCAGAGCAACGGCACGACCGCCGCCGCAGAAGCCATCAACCCGAAACGTGCCTGGTCCTCGTATTTTCTCAGATTCGGTAACGCCACGATCGATTCTCCGACAGGTTTCCTTTCGATGCTCCGCTATGCTTCAGGCAGCGGCACCGCGGTTGACATCGCAATCTTACGAGTCTGTGTGCGTCGAGTCCAGCCGAGCGCAACGGGCAACCCGCCCCCCGCACTTCTATGAAAGCCCTCTTGATGTCAACAACCAGCCGTTGTTTCCCATTCTTCTATCCGAGCATGGCCGTGGTTTTCGGCTAGCCCAAGCGGGTGCTTCGAGATTGCAATGGCTGCCCCATCTCTGGCCGAGTTT
>JAJDDU010000505.1 GCA_029260155.1 Phycisphaerae bacterium
ACTAGGCCCCAGAGCCGAAGCCAGCAGCAGCCGAAGCAGTTGCTCGCGAACGATGAGACGCCTCGCAAGCAGCGGGAAAAACGCTGCCCGGGGAAAGTCTATGTTGACTTGACTCGCTACATAGATGGGTTCGTTTCGTAAATACGCGTTGCGGGCTGGCCCCCAAATCGACGTTTCTGGGCTGGAAACGCGGTTCGATCAGGATTGGATTGGCTTTCTTTCGCGCGAGATGGGTGCATGGGTTGCTCCAGAGCGGTGATACACGCGGGGCGTCGGCCGGTCGGTGTCGATCTCGGCGCGTAGCGTCCCCGCATGGTAATAACTACAGGTGTGATCTGTGAATCGAGAAAAGATCACAGCCACCCACATTTCGAGGGCGTATGTTGCATGAGTAGCCTGGCGGACTGGGGTGTGGCGGTAGTAGGCGAGGGGTTGATGTTGCTCCGGCGGTGTTCGGTCACGTCATGGCGGAGACGAGGAGTTGTGCGAATATGGTGATGATGATGAGGGCGACGGGATAGGCGGCTGCGTAGCTGATGATGGGTAGTTCGGAGTCAGTCTTGGCGGTCAATGCGCCGAGGCCGGGGGTGGAGGTCATCCCGCCGCAGACCACGCCGAGTGTCTGAAGCAGATTCATCCGAAACACGAACCGCGAGATGATCGCTCCGACGAGCATCGGCGAGAGGGAGGTAAGCGCGGCGGCTACGCAGAGCGTCGCCCCATGGGATTGAATCACACCGCCGACTGCACGACCGGCTGTCACGCCCGCGCCCGCGAGGAACAGCGTCAGACCCATCTCGGTCATGAGCATGCGTGCGGCTGCCGGCAGATGCCCCTTGATCGGTCCGATGCGGCCACAGTGGCCTAGCACCAATCCCACGAACAGCGGGCCGCCGGCTGCTCCGAGTGAGAACGTGCTCTCGCCCAAGCTCATCTGAACGGAACCCAGGATGACGCCCGCGGTGATGCCGACGCCAAGTGAGATTAGGTCCGTCTCGTCGAACGTCTTCGCACGATGGCCTGCGAAGACAGCGAAGGACTCGAGGTCTTCGGGCTCGCCAACGGTGTTGAGCATGTCGCCGTACTCGATTTGATCGCTCCGCTTGGGGACGAACTCGACGTCGTGGCGAGTAATGCGTGTGATGGTCACGCCTCGGTTGGAGCGCAGCTTGAGGAAGTCGATGGTCTTGCCGACGATGTTGCTTGAAGTGACGACGATGTGCGTGCACTGGCCTTCCCGATCGGTGAGCAGGTCGGCACGTTCGTCGCGGCGGCCGAGCAGGTCGATCACCGGGGGCAATCGGTATTCGCGTGCGATCAGCAGGAGGCGTTGTCCCGCGGCGAGAACGAGGTTTGCGGGGACGGGGACCAGTCGGTTCTCATCCAGTATCCGCGCCACTTGACAGTTAGATTCGGGGATGGCGTTGAGGTCGGACAGCTCCCGCCCGAGAATGGCTGGGTTGCACACCTCGACCAGGACGCGAACGATGCGACGGCCTTGGTCTTCTTGCGACTGCAACTGGGCGCCCAGCACGCTCAGATCGACGCGAAGCAGGCGTGGCAGAAGCTGCACGAACAACACAACCGTAATCACGCCGAAGGGGTAGGCGATGCCGTAACCGACCGCCGCCTGCGAGCCTTGTGGCAGAGCCTCCATCGCGGCGGCCAGCCCCGGCGTGCTGGTCAGTGCGCCCGCGAACACGCCCGCGGCGAGGTCTGCGGGGATGGACATCGCGACACTCAGCCCCCAAGCCCCCGAGGCCGCCGCGCTGATCAGCACCACACAGATGATCGCCAGTGCGCGGCCGTCTCGCTGAAACACGCGGAAGAACCGTGGTCCGGCGCTGATGCCGATGCAGTAGACGAAGACGGTCAGTCCGAGGACGCCGATCCCGTCCGGCACGGCGTATCCGAAGTGGCCCATGGCAAGTGCCGTAAAGATGACACCGCTGGAACCCAGGGACAGCCCCGCCAGTCGCACGCGGCCTAGCAGCAACCCGGCCGTCACCACCACAATGAGGCAGAGAAGTTTGTTGCCGAGTAGAAACGTGAGCATGTGCACGGTCACCGTGTGGTCGGGCACACCCGGCCCGTGTATCCAAACTCGCTAACCCTGCTCGTTTTATCGGCCATCCCCTCGGCGATTCTGACTCAACCCACCGGCTCGCGCCTGCTCGCCCGCGCCAAGCGAGCACGGAGGCGGGTTGACCCCGCCTTGTCGTTGGCGTGCCGGAGTCTGGGACCCCCTTTCCAGCCTGTGGCTCGGAACGGCCCACTGTTACTCTTGCTCGAACGGCAGTAGAATACCGCATGCCTGGGGAGGCTTGCGCGACGTGGGGCCTCCGCTCAGAAAACAGTAAACATCGAGGAGCCAACGACTCATGACGGTTTTCGCGTTCACGAGAGACGCTTCGGTCCGCACGATTGCTTTGTCGGCCACGGTCTGTGCATTGTCGACGATCATGGGGTGCAAAGCGCCTGCCAAGAAGGAACCGCCGCGTCTGGCTGTGATACTCGTTGTGGATATGCTGCCGGCAAGAGACTTTGATCGTTTCGCCAAGCACTTTGGCGATGGGGGCTTCAAGCGATTCATGAATGATGGAGCATGGTTCGCCGACGCACACTTCAGCTACGCCACGCCGTCGACCGGCCCTGGGCATGCTACGATCGCTACCGGAACTGTTCCGAGCAAGCACGGAATCGTCCACAATCGCTGGTTCGAGCCGGGATCCATCAAGCCGGTCAATTGCGTCGCCGACGACAGCATGTTCGTGACCGGGACGGCACGAACCGCGAAGGTGATCGCGGCTTCGGCGCATCGACTGGTCGCCGGCACGGTTGCGGATCGTCTCAAGGATCAATATGGCCAGGATGCAAAGGTATGGAGCGGATCGCTCAAGGATCGGTCGGCGGTTCTGCTGGGCGGCCACAATCCCGACGGTGCCATCTGGTGGTCCCAGCACGCCGGCGATTTCATGTCCAGCAGCAAGAGTCTTGCGGAACTGCCCCCGTGGTGCGAGTCGCTCAACGAAGAACGGTTCATTGACCGCTTTTTCGACAAGGCGTGGGACCGCGCCCTACCTGAAGAAGCGTATGCCGAGTGCGACGAGGACGACGTGCCCTACGAACATGGCCGCGTCGTCCTGTGGAACAACAAGCTGCCCAAACGCTTTGACAAGATGTTCATCAAGGAGCATCCCGGTTACTACCAGCGGCTTCGGGCTTCGCCGTTCGGAAACGAGTTGGTGTTCGAGTGGGCGAGACGGGCTGTTGTCAACGAATCACTGGGTGCCGATGACACGCCCGATCTGCTGTGCATCAGCCTTAGCAGCACGGATGTCGTCGGTCACTTCTTCGGCATCAACAGTCACGAGATGCTTGACATGATGGTGCGTACGGACCGCCAAATTGCGGACTGGCTTACGTTTCTCGATGAGAAGGTCGGACTTCAGAATTGTAGTATCGTGCTTACGGGCGATCACGGCACCGGCATGACACCGGAATATGCCCAGAAGCAAGGGCTCGGCGGGGGGCGCGTTGACGTCAACGACTTGTTCTACAAGGCTGACAATGCCCTGCGGGCGAAGTTCGGCCAGCTAGAAGACGGAGTCTATTACCTCACAGCCGTGGATCTGCCATGGATGTACCTCAATGACACCACGCTCACCGACAAAGGCGTCGACCGCGCGGAGGCGGAAGAACTCGTGGCGAAAGTTACGCGCGAGAACGAGGGCATTGAATCGGTCGTCGTCGCTTCAAAGCTGTCGGGTCGGCCGGCTGAATCACTCAGTCCGCTTGAGCGTGCCGTGGTCAACAACATCTATCCCGGCCGCAATGGCGAAGTGTATATTCAGTTGAAACCGAACTGGTACAAGAACGGCATCTGTGGTGGTCACGACACCGCACACGCATGCGACACGCACGTACCGCTCTTTTTCCTAGGCAAGGGGTTCCGCAAGGGGCGCCATGCGGAGCGCGTCGAAATGTGTGATCTCGCTCCGACCATTAGCGCAGCGCTCGCGATGCCTCCTCCCGCGAATGCGACGGGAAAGGTGCTTCGCAAAGCGATCAAGTAGACCCCAAGTAACGGGCTCGTCTTCCACACAAGGGGTGACGCTACAGGAGAGTACGCCGCACGAGGCACAGGCCGGTCGCCATCAAGAATGCGTTGATCATGCCCAGTGCCCCGCAGAGGCCGCGCTCGGGCGGTGTGGGCGTTACTTCTTCTTCGGGGATGTTCTGGCCGGCGGTATCTTGATCGCGTGAGTCGACAGTCACCTCAATCGCTTCGCCCTGGGGTCCTGCGGGGCCAGCTGGTCCTGGCGCGCCTGCCGTCCCACGTTCGCCATCGGTTCCGTCCTCACCCGCCAAACCCGTATTGCCCTGGGAACCGGCTGGCCCGGGCATGCCTTCCAGACCGTTCTGCCCCGGCGGGCCTGGTCCACCCGATGAGCCTGCGGCGCCATTCTCGCCTGCAGCGCCGGGTGGCCCGGTCGGCCCTTCCGCGCCTGTCGCGCCTTGGCAGTCCAACGCATCGAAGAGTCCGTCGCCGTTGCCATCTTCCTCCGGGTCGGTGTGGCCATTGCCGTTGAGATCCCAGCAGGCGGGCGCGATGACAGCGGGCACCACGATGAGCGTGACGTCACATGTCGACGCATTGCCGGCGGCGTCCGTAGCGGTGACTTCGATGGTCGATACGCCGAGCGGCAGGTCTTCGGTGGCGGTGTCCAGCGAGGTGGCGACGTTCACGGGGGAGCACGCATCCGACGCGACGATATCGTCGAGCAAGCCCGCAGCTTGTGGCAGTGTCGGGACTTCGTCCTGGGGGATACCGAAGAGCGTCGTGCTGTTGACGTAAAGCGCTTGAGGACACGCCAGTGCGGGCGGATCTTGGTCGGCGCCATCGAGTTCGAAGAGGAACGTCTGGTCCAGCAGGAGGCCACTCTGATCGGCGACCGCGTTGCTGATGGCCAATTCGTAGTGCTCCTGACATGCCGGCTGCGTTTCCATTGGGAAGACGAAGGTTCGGCCATCAACGGTAGTGGGCGGATCGGTGGGGACGATCAATGCTCCGTTGCTATTGACTCCGTAGACTGTGGTCCTTGCTATTGTCTCCGGGTCGATCAGCTCGTCGAAGGTAACGACCAGCTGGTCTTCAGGCAGCGGGAGACTGGTCGGGGCTATGAGCGCGACGGTCGGCGGGGCGCCATCCGTCGACGGAACGCGTGTACCAAACGCCGAGATCAGGATCGCGGCATCGGCGTCATCCACGCAGCCGCTGGCGTCGAGATCGGCGTGCGGGTCGTAGTCAGGTTCGCCTTCGCACGTGCCGAGCACTGCGCCCAGAGCAGTGTGATCGAGGATATCGACGACGCCGTCGCGATTGACGTCGCCCTGGAGGACGGTGAACTGGAATACGGCCGCGCCGCCCTGTCGGCCATCACCGGTTGGGAACGTTGGGTCGTGCGGGGCTTGCACTTCGCCGTCCAAGGCCACGCCGTCCATGTTGATAATCGAGAAGTCCACGACGAGCGTCAATCGATCCGCCGAAATCGCCGGTATGGAGATGACCACTGCGGTTGTCGGTACGCCTGGCAAACTGTCCAGCGAGACTGGGAGTGATCCACCGCCGAGCGTTCGAGCGATCACCGCATCACTCGGCAGGTCAACCTCCTGATCGAATGTCAGCGTCAGTTGAGAAAGCGGCTGTTCGTTAACGATCCATTCCGATGGCGGGGGTTCGACTGCGATGATGGTTGGCGGTGCGGCGGGCGTAGCGCCGGTGCAGCCGAACACAGTGATTGCGAATACCGTTCGGCAGTACGCCGACGCTGCTGCAGATCGATCCGAGTTGCGTAACATTTTCAAGCCAGCCTCCCCCGGAAGACGTGTATGCCCCTCCCGTTGCCGATGTTAGGAACGCTAGAAGATCGAGGCAACTTGCAGCCGATAAGCGGGGTTTGGCGATAGCTGCACAGGTGTGTGGCGGGCGTACGCCACCCGACAATGCCACCCGAGGACGTCGCTGTCGGTTATGAGGCGTGCCGATGGCCTTTCATGGTCCGCTGGACGGCGCTGACGCGGCGTTCGATTGCGTGTATGCTGTAGTGTGATGTCCAAGATTGTCCTGTTTGAAGATGCGCGTTTTGCGAACCTATTGCCGGTGCTCTACTGGCGCACGGTGTTCGAGATTCGCTGTGGGCGCGAGTCGCTCGGTGAGCGGATAGAACGGCTGAGCGGCGCGAAGGCGGCCGGGCTGTGGACCCGTGCGTGGTTGGCCGA
Organism: Phycisphaerae bacterium; assembly: GCA_029260155.1. Lineage (GTDB taxonomy): Bacteria > Planctomycetota > Phycisphaerae > UBA1845 > UBA1845 > OFTM285. The sequence continues at coordinate 6,283 of JAJDDU010000505.1, forward strand.
GGTGGCGGCGGAGCGTAGCGGATTGGCCGTGAACGAGCCGGTTGCGGCGGGCGATATTCTGGTGAACGGACGATGGCTTCCCGCGGAAGCGCCGGTGTTCCCAAGTACGCCCACCATCGGTCGGTGCGAAGACGAGATTGCTTACATCGTCTGCGACGAGGAGTTGGCAAAGCGTCTCGGTCCCGAGCATTTTCTCGACCCCGAGGGGCAGATCGAGTTGATCGGGTCCGCGCCGGCAGATCGCGTCGGCGGGTCGATGATCGGCTATCCGTGGGACTTGATCGCCAAGAACATTGAGTTGCTCGCGTCGGATCCAGTTGTCGGCGGCGTCGATAGCGAAGTACACGCGTTGGCTGCTTTGCTGAACACCAAAGCCATCCGAATCGAAGCGGGCGCCCGCGTTCTGCCCGGCGCGGTGATCGACGCGACGGACGGCCCGATTGTAATTGAGGCGGGCGTGAGGGTTGGTCCGCACGCGTGCATCAGCGGGCCTGCACACATCGCTGCGGGCACGGTCATAAACCCCGGCGCCCACATCCACGGCGGGACGTCCATCGGTCCCCGTTGTAAGGTCGGCGGCGAGGTCAATGCCTGCGTGTTCCAGGGATTCTCGAACAAGCAACATGACGGGTTTCTCGGGCATTCGTTCGTCGGCAGTTGGGTGAATCTAGGAGCCGGCACGGTCAACTCGGACCTCAAAAACACCTACGGGTCGGTTCGCGTTCCGCTGCACGGCGAGATGACTGACACCGGGCAGATGTTCGTTGGGGCGATCATCGGCGATTACACCAAAATGGCGATTCACACGACGATCCCGACTGGCGCGGTGTTGGGTTTCGGCGTAAATGTGGCCTATAGTCGCACACTGCCGCAGTTTGTGGGTTCGTTCTCATGGATTACGGATCGCGGCATCTCTGAAGGCGACCCTGAGCGGCTGGTGGGCACTGCGCGTAAGACGATGGCTCGGCGGGACGTGGAGCTCACGGAGGCGGAGGCGAAGCTGTTCGACAAGCTTCCGCACTTGGTGGCCTATTTCGAGCCCGCGGTAGTCGCCCAGCAGCGTGCGTTTGACGCGGCCCCGGATGTTACGCCCTTGGCCCGCACGCAGACCCCTGAGACACGGTAGGGCGTTGTTGGTGTTCGCGGCTCAAGCGAGTTGGCCGCCCGTACCGATGTTGAGTGCAGATGCGGGCGAACGACCCGCTCAACACGCGATTGAACGGAGCAGAACTGTCGTGCGTACTTTCTCGAAGCAAGCATGGATCGCCCTGTTCGGTGTTGTCGTAGCTGGCGGGTGCAGCGTCGAGACACTGTTGAACCAGACAGCCACCTTCGGCGCCGAGGGCGCCAGCAACAGTGCGGGAGCGCCGTTGCAGTCGGGCTTGCGTGGTGTCTTTCGCGTGGTCATCGAAAACAACACGCCGCTGCGGGCGATTTTTTCGACCGGCACTTTCGACAACACCGACGAGAGAACCACGCCGGTTTTCTTCCAGTTTAGTCCCGACAGCCAGGTCATCGCCGCGAACGCCCAGCCCACGCTCGAAGGCAACACCGACACGGGTGTCATGACTTTTCCCTGTGGGCGTGTTTTTTCCGTTGGCAGCCGATCGCTCATCAACCTGATCGATGAAAACCCAGGCCCGGTGGCGGCCATCATTGACGAAGCCGCGCTGCTCGACGGCGTCGGCTTTTCGAGCGAGGGGATAAACAGCGGCGACGCCTCAACGCCGCGCGAGGGCTTCGCCCGCGGTTTCGAAGCGTTGCTCGGTGTTGACTTCAACTGCGGCGCGCTGCTGCACATCACCCTCGAGTTCGCCGACGTGGGCGATGACCGTTTCGTCGTCGAACTCGCCGAAGTCTTCCCCGCCGGCCGCGACGACGATCAGTAGCCCACTATGTGATGATTGGATGGCCCATGGCTTCAGCCGTGGGGGACGCTATTGGAGCGGGAGCTTCACTGTGCCGCGGTACCGCGCTGGGAAAGTCTCGCTCACTCCACTTCAAAGCGACATTCTGCGAGAGGTGGCCGACCCGGTCGAAGTATGTTCCGCGTACGTTTGTATCCTGGCCAGTTCTCCTTCCAGCCAGATTCCTCGATGCCGATCGGTCGCTGTGTTCCGGCTCGCTACAGAACTCCGTATCACGGACTCTGAGCGGTCTTTCGCTTCATGACGCATGCGACCTGCCCATAGTCTCCTCCTTCAAGATCGCTGAGTTCGTGCTCGATGTCCTCAGCTTGTCCAAGCTTGCTGGTCCATCTGCCATTCGGGAGGGCTCGTGCGGCGTGCGTGGGGCCTTTCGGGGATGTGAATATCGCAATCTTGTCATGCCCGTCCTCGAAGTCTCGAGATTCACATGGCTCAAACCCAAGTGTCGCGAGCGCTTCCTGGAAGGCCGGAAGCAAAAGTGAGCGTCGGGAGCGAGGCCAGAAGTAACTCTGCACAGGCTCCCACCACCTCGACGAGTCTCCTGCGGCCCAGGCAAAGCAGTTGTAACCGTTATCTTGGGGGGAAGTTATCTTGAAGGACCGACCGACCAATTGGGGGAACAAGGATTCGATTCGTGCGATGGCCTCTTTCATAGCTTCTTGTTGCTGATTCCCCAGTTCACCCATGCGGATGCCATCTTGGGCAGGTTTCCGCGGTCCGACTCGGGAACCGGATCGACTCCCGTAATCGCATTGAGCGCCCAGAACCAGTGGTCCGGACGACGTTGGAGTTCCTTCAGCAGGAAGGGAATCGCAACTGGCCCCATACCAATGATTCGCTGATACGCGGGGTGCATGGACATCTCGTGAACAGAAGACGTGTATTGGCTCTCCCTGCGCCACGTTTTGGCGAGTTCTTGGAATCTGTGACTGAGGTCGTTTTCCTGCGCGAGAACCGGAGCGAGGAAGTGCTTTGTCGCTTTGCACACGGCTTCGAACAGTTTTCGGGCATCGTCACTCTGGGGAATTCGCAGACTCTCGTAGTCGAAATCAGATCCCAGGGTAGTTTGCATCCGGGGGTGAGCGATGGCGGTGGTCATTTGAAGAGCGCCTCCGTTTCTTGTGTGATCGTCCCGAAGAAGACCCTGTTCTTGACGTCGCGCAGAATCTCAAGTTCGTTCCACAGGTTTCGGGCATCTCGCCAACCTACGTCTTTGAAGGCATCGATATCCAAGATCAGAGGCAGTACCTCGTCTTGCGCGGCCTCGATCGTCTGGTTCACGATCGCCCGGACTCCGTGCTCTTCAAATGGAATGACGAGTTGCATGAAGTACCCTTCCAGGCTCTGCGGAAGGGATGGTGCGATGTCAGGAGCCGTCAGAAGCCATTGCTTCAGCTCGCCGGCGGGCAGCGGGATTCTGATTCGATTGATGTATCTCAGCGCCAGCCGTGTTATCGACACTGGCTTTGCGTGTCGTTCGTATATGCACCAGAGGCGCTCGGCCTCGTCGCGCAGCTGCTGCCACGATTCGTAGGGATGTAATCGGCTAAATGTGAACCCGTCGAGCCTTGCTTGAAAGACCTGGGTGCCGTCGTCGGACCTGAAGATGTATCCGTCGATGTTCGGTGGAGTCGTATCCATCTGGACCCCTTGATTCGGGTCCACGTGAAAGGCGGCTTGCGCTGATCGGCGCTCGTCGCGAGTCGGATAGCCTTCCCGAACATCGTCATGCAGTTGCGCAAAGGTCTCGATCCCAACATCCGCAGGGAGCTGGACGCGAATGTCAATCAAAGCTTCCGTGATAGGAGCACGCGGGAGAATCGGCCAAGACTGCTTCGCTGAAGTCACTTTCGTCGCTCCGGGTCCATGCCCCCATTATACGACTTTCCGCCTCAATCCCCGAATTTGATTCCCTGGGCGAGGGGGAGTTCGGTGGTGTAGTTGATGGTGTTCGTTTGGCGGCGCATGTAGGCCTTCCATGCGTCAGAGCCGGATTCTCTGCCGCCGCCGGTTTCCTTCTCGCCGCCGAATGCGCCGCCGATCTCGGCGCCGCTGGTGCCGATGTTGACGTTGGCGATGCCGCAGTCGCTGCCCGCGGCGGTGAGGAACTGCTCGGCTTCGAGGAGATTGCTGGTGAAAATTGCGGAACTCAGGCCCTGCGGGACGTCGTTGTGGAGGCGGACGGCTTCATCGAGCGTGCTGTAGGTAATGATGTAGAGGATGGGGGCGAAGGTCTCGTCCTGGACGATTGAATACTCGTTGCAGGCCGTCGCGATGGTGGGGGTGACGTAACCGCCGCCGGGGTACTGGTCGCCTTCGAGCTTTTGGCCACCGTGGAGAATCTCGCCGCCTTCTTCCTTGACGTGCTTGATGGCCGCGAACATGTCGTCGACCGCGCCGGTGTCAATCAACGGGCCCATGAGCGTGCCGTCTTTGAGCGGGTCACCGATGGTGACTTGCTGGTAGCCGGCGACTAGTTTCTCGACCAGCTCGTCGCGTATCGAATCGTGGACGATGATGCGTCGGGTCGAGGTGCATCGCTGGCCTGCGGTTCCGACGGCGCCGAAGAGTATGCCGCGGGTGGCCATCTTGAGATCGGCGTTGGGTGTCACGATTATGGCGTTGTTGCCACCGAGTTCGAGTATGGTGCGGCCTAGGCGCTTTCCGACGACCTCGCCGATGCGGTAGCCCATTCGGCAGCTTCCGGTTGCGGAGACGAGCGGGATGCGTTTGTCGTTGATCAACTGCTCGCCGATCGTTGAGCCTCGGCCGATGACGAGGCTGAAGATGGCTGGGTCGGCGCCGGTTTCGCGACAGACGCGTTCGGCGATCTTGGTGCATGCGATGGCGGTGAGCGGCGTCTTGCTGGAGGGTTTCCAGAGGGTAGCGTCTCCGCAGACGGCTGCGAGTGCGCAGTTCCAACTCCACACCGCGACGGGGAAGTTAAACGCGCTTACCACACCGACGACGCCGAGCGGGTGCCACTGTTCATACATGCGGTGGCCTGGTCGTTCGGAGGGCATCGTGAGGCCGTAGAGCTGACGGGAGAGGCCGACCGCGAAGTCGCAGATGTCGATCATCTCCTGGACTTCGCCCTCGCCTTCTGCGCGAATCTTGCCCATTTCCATGGTGACGAGGGCGCCGAGTTCGGCTTTGTGCTCGCGGAGGGCGTTTCCGAGTTGTCGGACGGTTTCGCCGCGCAGGGGGGCAGGGGTAGTGCGCCATTTGTTGAAGGCTTCTTGTGCGCGGACGACGATGCGGTCGTACTCAGCCGGGGTGATCTGGGTCACGGAGGCGATACGTTGCCCGTTGATGGGGGACGCGCTGTCGAGCTTGTCGCCGCTTGCGAACCACTCGCCGCAGAAGCCGCCGGGGTTGATGTCTTCGATGCCGAGTTTTTTGAGGATGTCTTGCATGAGTTCGTTCCTGGTGCTAAAGGGTATCTCGTCGTTGGTGTAGCTTAGGCGGGGCGGATTGGACGTCAAGGAGCAGTGAGGATCGTGGTCTTGCTTGGGGATCTGTTTTGAATCCGCAGATTTCGCAGATTTCGCAGATTGGGAGTGAGGGGGATCCGCGGACGTATGCGATCATCGGTGCTGCGATGGAGGTTCATAGGGAGCTTGGTGGCGGTTTTTTGGAGTCCGTCTATCAGGAGGCACTGGCTTTCGAATTGGCCGCGCGGGACGTCCCGTACCGGCGCGAAGTCGCACTGCCCATTCTCTATAAAGGACGGGAATTGGACGCCCGGTTCCGTGCGGACTTCGTGTGTTTCGATGCCGTCATTGTGGAGCTCAAGGCGCTGGGCGATGTTAGTGGGCGAGAACGAGTACAGGTCATCAACTACCTGAAGGCGACGTCGTTGGAGGTCGGCCTATTTATCAACTTCGGGGCCTCTTCTCTGAAATACGAGCGGCTGGTTCTTACCAAGGACAATCGGTCTCCCCAATCTGCGGAATCTGCGAAATCTGCGGATTCGGTCCCCCCGAAAACCGGAGTACATCGCAGGCGGTAGCGTTTCCATCATGCCAATTGAAAGTCCGTTTCATTCTTGTACGTCGAAGCTGTGTAAGAGCCTGCGGTGGAAGAACTGGGCGGGGTACTACGCGGTGTGCGCGTTTGGGACGTATGCCGAGCGTGAGTATTTTGCGTTTCGGCATGCGGCTGGTTTGATCGATGTGACGCCGCTGTTTAAGTACGAGGTTCACGGGCCTGACGCAGCCGCCTTCTTGGCGAAGGTGCTGGCGCGGGACGCGACGCGGCTGAAAGTGGGGCAGGTGGCGTATTGCTGCTGGTGTGATGACGCGGGCAAGCTGCTGGACGATGGGACGGTCTGGCGGATCGAAGAAGATCACTTCCGGATGACGGCGGCAGAGCCGAGTGTGGCTTGGTTTCATCACAATGCCCGGGGGTTTGATGTCGTGATCGAGGACAGCACGGAGCGGATCGCAGCGGTGTCGTTGCAGGGGCCTACGTCGCGGGACATCTTGAGGCAGGTGACGGACGCTGACGTGGAGGGTCTTCGGTTCTTTCGGCTGACGCGGGCGAAGATTGATGGGTTTGACGCGACGATCACGCGGACGGGGTATACGGGCGATCTTGGTTTTGAGGTTTGGGTTGACAACGCGCACGCGCCGAAACTGTGGGATGCGTTGATGTCGGCGGGGAAGGACTACGGGTTGGTGCCGGCGGGTCTGGATGCGTTGGACATCACGCGGGTCGAGGCTGGTTTCATTATGAACGGTGTGGACTACTACAGCGCGAATCACTGTCTAATCGAATCGCGAAAGTCGACGCCGTATGAGACGGGATTGGGTTGGACGGTCCAGCTCGAACGCGAGCCGTTCAACGGACAGGCGGCGCTTTCGGCGGAGAAGCATCACGGTCCGGCGCGGCGGTTTGTCGGGCTGGAGGTCGATTGGGACGAGCTCGAAGCACTCTACTCGGCGCACGGTCTTCCGCCGGAGGTGTGCAGTCAGGCGTGGCGAGATCCGAAGCCGGTTTACAGTGCGTCGGGCGAACACGTAGGGCAAGCGACGAGCGGTGCGTGGTCACCTGCGTTGAAGAAGAACCTTGCGCTGGCGACGGTGCGGTCGCCGTTTGGCAAGGTGGGCGAAGAACTGCGCATCGACGTGCTGGTCGAGTATGTGCGTCATTCGATAAAGGCCACCGTGATTAAGAAGCCGTTCTTTGATCCTGAAAGGAAACGGTCGTGAAGGCGGCGAAGTATGACGCGATCGTTGTCGGGGG
>JAJDDU010000506.1 GCA_029260155.1 Phycisphaerae bacterium
GGTGCAAAGAGCCATCGGCCGAGAGAACGCGCAGGTCATGTCGGGTGAGAACGACGATCTCTAGATCGCCGTCGTGTGTTAGGTCGACGATTGTCGGCTTAATCCCCTCTGGGGCAACCAACTCAGGCATTTCTAGCGGCCACCCCTCCTGCACTACCCAACCTGTCCCGTGTGACGTGGTATCCGGTTGCCCTGCCTGCCCCCCGTCGGCGGATTCAGCGGCAGGCTGTAGCAGTTCAGACAAAACGATCAAAAACAGAACCGTGACACGCGATCCAAAGAAGACGCTCATTGTCTGTCACTCCTGGAAGCTCGCGCGTTTGGAATCCTGGGGAACCCGCTCCGTCGTCGCAGTACTCCCCTTCCCCGCAGTCCTACGTCTACCATCGTCACGATGATGGGTCCAGCACAATCAAACTGCGCGCGCGAATCAGGATGTAGAAAACAGCGTCCAGTCAATGTGCGTTCTGGGGTCAGAGCGCGTTTAGTTGTTAGTGTGGGTGCTCCATCGCTTCAGCGGCGGAGGACTCGAACGCTGATTGCCCGCTGAACGCGCGACCACATTAATCACGGATTACGGCTGAAAGCTCTATTCAAAAGCGCACTGCAGGGCGGCGAAGTCGTGGAGGTCTATGTCGGCGTCGTTGTCGGCGTCGAGGCAGATGCACTCGGGGGGAATCGCGCCCACGTCGGGGCCGGTGAGGCAGGTGTTGAACAAGACCCACTCGCTGATGTCGACGGCCGGCGCTGTAACGGCGCCGGTGTTCCCGAGATTACCGCTCGATCGAGGCCACTGCACGCTGCACTCCGGACCGGGGAAATCCCAAGCGTACAATGTCCGCCAGATGCCGCTGAATAGCTCCACGTCGCCGTCGAGATCAACGTCGGCGACTGTCGCGGTGAGCGGCAACCTTGCGTTCTGGAACTTCGAGGTCGTTGGCAGCGGGTTGGCGCCGGGCAGCGGTGTTCCGTCGTGGTTGAAGACGAATGGGCCGACGAGGGCGCCGACCACGACCTCCGGCATGCCGTCTGCATCGACGTCGGCCACAGCGTGGATGATATTCTGGTAGGGGTTTGGACCGGGGAACGGGAACGGGACGGTCGCCGGCCAGCCCGGGAGGATCGACCCGAATCGATCGATCACGAAGACCTGCGGGGTGCGACCGGACGTCACGATATCGAGGTAGCCGTCGCCATCCACGTCGCCCATCGCGAGGCTCCAGTACGACTGGGCAACCGGCAAGCTCACCGGCCATGAGTCGTTGAACGGGGTACCATCGGGGTTCAAGAGGTATACCAGGGTCTCGAAGTTCTTGGTGACGTTGAACGCGATTTCGGGGGTGCCGTCGCGGTCGACGTCGCCGACGACGATAGGTCTTTCGACCTTTTCGGGGGCGGGCCATGGCCAACCCGTTACTTGGACGCCGTCGTGATGCAACGCGTGAATGAAGATCGGAGGATCGGAAAAACCATCGTTCACTAGGATTTCCAGGTCTCCATCGCCGTCCACATCGGCGGCAGCAAGAGATCGCACCCAATACTCAAAATCCATGGGCCAAGCGCTGCTGAACGGCGTCCCATCCGATCGCAGGACGTAGAGGCGAGGCAGTTCCCACGATGTTCCGACGAGAATTTCATTGCTGCCATCCGCGTCGAGGTCGGCCACTATCATTAGCTCTGCAACGCCGAGCACGGTCCTTGGCCAACCTGCGACATGGGTTCCGTCGCAATTGAAGACATGCACGGTAACCTCCATAGGGTCGGGAGGGTCGAATCGGTTCCGCCTGAACACGATTTCGAGATCGGGGTCGTTGTCCATGTTGGCGATCACCAGATTGAGGTTGGCGGTCGTGCCGTCCACGGGGAACTCGATCGGCCACAAGCCGCCGTAGGGAGTACCGGCCGGTGCGATGACACGCAAGTCATGCCTGGTCAACACAACGACTTCCATTTTCCCATCGTGGTCCAGGTCGACGACGACTGGTTGGAGACTTTCCGGGGCGATCAGTTCGGGCATCGAGACCGGCCATCCTTTCTGTGCTCCCCAGGGCGCCCCCTGTGACGCGATATCCGGTTGCCTTGCCTGCCCCCTGTCGGCGGATTCAGCGGCAGGCTGTAGCAGTTCAGACAAAACGACCAAAAACAGAACCGTGACACGCGATCCAAAAAAGACGCTCATTGTCTGTCACTCCTGGAAGCTCGCGCGTTTAGAATCCTGGCGAACCCGCTCCGTCGTCGCAGCCCTACGTCTACCATTGTCACGATGATGGGTCCAGCACAATCAAGGGAGCATTGCGGAGCATAGCGGGCAGCACAGAGGGGTCAGAGCGCATTGAGTTGTTAGGGTGTCGCTCTCCAGAAAACATGTCCGGCGCCCCGGCCGCTGCGCACGCATACCTAGCCACCTACACCTATCGCATCCCGCCGACTGCAAGCGGTGATTTCGTCGTGGACTTCCTGCTGAACGAAGCGGCTGGCGATCAGACGATGATGGTCGCTGCCAACAACGGCCGAGTCGAAGTTGACGCCACCGCGCCGGCCGTGCTGGCCACAGCGGCGCCGTAGAGCGCGTACGATGACACGGCAGCATCGCAAGAATCTCGCGATGCTGCCGTGTCGGTGGCGTCTTCTGTCAATTCGAGCGCATACTGGGGAGTCTATCTCGAACGGTGTTCCGGCTAGATTCCTCGGTCGCTTCGCTCGCTCGGAATGACAACACGTGGCGTTACAACCAGCAACCGCAACCCCCTGGTCAGACCCTTGACGCGGCGCTCCGTTCGATCATCATCTTGGGTCGGGGTGACTGGGGGCTCAACGCCCCATCACACAGGAATTAGGAGCTATGCTATGAATACCGCAATGCGGTCGTTTTCGATCGTGATCACGGCGGGCGTGATGGGGTTGGCTGCGGGGTGCGCGTCGGAAAGAGCGTTTGTCTCCGTCGGCTACGTTCTTGAGCCGAGTCAAGGTCTTCCGCGTGGGATGAAGGCTGTGGCTGTTCTCGACGCGAAGGTGAACGAGGCCGATGATCAGGCGTGGTCCGCGCGGGCGCGCGATTCGATCCAGGGTCTCATCCTCGATGCGCGTAATCGGCTGGGCGCCGACATCGAGGTGGCTGACCGGCGTGATTTGGGCGACATCTTCGAGGAAGACGACCTGGCAGCCGCCGGGGTGACACCGGCCGCCGCAACGACGGGCACGGGCGGACAGGTGATGAGCATTCAGGGCATCATCAAGACCGACATTGACGTGCACACGGACGTACGCCAAGGCAAGGCTCAGACGATCGACGGGGTGGATTGGGGAAATTCCCGTCACTCTGGCGGCGGACGTATTCACACGCGCGAGATCGACACCGTCTCGCGGAACATCACGGTCAAGACGACGTTTCGCCTGCTCGACCGCACGACGAACAAAGACTGGATCACGTACTCGCCCACGCCGTACTCGCACCATGACAAGACCGATGGTTTCTTCCTTCTCGGTTCGTCTCAGACGGAGGCTGAGTTGCAGCCGCGCGATCAGATCATCGGCGAAGCGGTGAACCGTGGCGTGCGTGAGTTCATCGCTCAAATACTCCCGTGTGAGGTGCGTTGCGAATTGGCCGTCGAGAGCAGCGGCAATCAGGACTGCCGAATGGGCGTCCAGATGCTGCGGGCGGACGACTACTCGGGGGCATTGCGTTATTTCAAGGCTGCGATGGCCGCTGACGGCAACGATCATCTGGCAACGTACGGTGCGGGCGTGGCGGCGGAGGCGGCCGGGAATTTCGAGCAGGCGCTGCAATACTACCGGCGTGCCTGCGGAATGAACGCAGGAAAACGCTATCAGGAGGCCAAGGAACGTTTGTCGAGACACCTGCCGCACATTCGGCGGACGGGGACGAGCTAGTTTTGGCTGCGGAGTGGACGCTAACCCGTTCGCTGGTCGCGTGTCTGCCGTTGGGCAAGATGCGGAGCTTTCGTTTGAAGGAGAAGCTGTAGATGAAGACAAAATGGCAACCGATGGTCTGTGCTGCACTTGCGTGCCTGGCCGTCGTCACCGTGACACGCGCGCAGGATGCTGAGCAGAACAAGCTGCTCGCCAAGCGCGCCGCCGAAGCTGATGCGTACCGGAAGATCGCCGAGACGATCAAGGGCGTCCAGATCAACTCGGAGACGTACGTCCGTGATTTCGTCACGGAGAGCGACGTGATCGAGGCTGAGTTCGACGAGTTCATCAAGGGTGTCCGTTTGGGCAGAGCGACTTACTACCAGGACGGCACGTGCGAGGTGGAGGCCGAGGTTACGGTGGCCAAGGTTGTGGAGCATCTCAAGGAGCTGCACTCGCGTCACTACGAAGGCGGTAGGGTGGTCGGCAGCGACTTTACCAACATCGAGCGAGAGATTCAAAAGAGCATCATCAAGGTGAGCGGTCTCGGTGCGCCGCGCGCCGAGTTGCCGCCTGGGTTGCCGCCGTCGGTGGTGGAATCGCTCGGCGCACCGCCCGTCACCCACGGGTCGCCGTATCCGCCGATTTGGAAATCCGTAGCGCCGCAGGGCAAACTGATGGCCGCCCAAGCCGCCCGCCGCGACGCGCAGCGCAAGTTGCTTGAGCGGATCATGGGTGTGCGGATCAACTCTAAGACGTTGGTCCGTGATTTCGTGACGGAGAGTGACACCATCCGCACCGAGGCAAGCGGGCTCGTCGTCGGTGCAACCGAGGTGGACCGTTACTATCACGATAGCGAATTGATCGTCGAAGTCACGATGGCTGTCCCGACGGAACAGGTCGTTCGTACTATCAAGGAACTGCATACAAGGCACTACCGGGGTAGCCGCCTGACGGGCACGGATATCGAGCGAATTTCCGAGAAGATCAAGCGCAAGACGTTTGAAGCGACCGGTTCCGGCGTGCCCGGCAAACGGTATCTCGGCGCGAGCGTGCCTTCGATTACCGTCGTTTCGCCGGAATGGCTGTCGCGCGAAGTCCGCGCGACCGGCCACGGGACCGACCCGCAGATCAACACGCCGCAGGGCAAACTCAAAGCCCTTCGCGCGGCTACGGCCGACGCCCGCAGAAATCTCGTCGAGCAAATCGACGGGTTGCAGATCACGTCCGAGACGACCGTGCGTGATTTTGTGACCGAACGCGACGTGATCAGGACGCAACTCGGCGCCATCGTGGCTGGTTCGGTCGTGCAGAGTCAGGATGTCAATGATGAGATGGCCACCGTCGTTGTAACGATCGGCGGGCCGGACGTCTGGCGGGTCGTTCACTCCCAGATGAGTGTCGAATCGCGTCGTTGAGACGATGGATCCAAAGAGTGCGAGTACAATGATGAAAACAGTTAGATGTCTGATTGGGCTGGTCGCGAGTGTTGCTGTTTTGCTGGCGATTACCGGCTGCGCGGATGACGTTCGTACGACCAAGAAGGTCACTACGCACGAGCAAGAGCCGGTGCGCATGGTCTCTCCCGGCACGGAAGTCGTCGAGTAACGGTGTCTACCCGCGCCTTGGACTCGATTCGCGAAGTGCTGGATCGCGAAGGGGTCGACTATCGTCTTTTGCATCACGAGCCGACGCGCACGTCGGAAGAGTCGGCGCGGGTGCGGGGGGAAAGCGTGCGCATTGGCGGCAAGGCGCTGCTGATGAAGGTCGGCGATACGTTCCGCTTGTTCGTGCTCAGTGCAGCCTTGAAGCTAGACTCGGGCGCGATTCGGGTCCGGTTCGGAATCCGCAAGATGCGCTTCGCGACGCCTGTGGAACTTGAGGACACGACCGGACTAGTGCCGGGCTCTGTCCCTCCCTTTGGTCCGCCGATTCTGCCATTTCCGCTGTACGTCGATGAGTCCATCATCGCCAACGAGCGTATCGCGTTCAACGCTGGCTCGCTGACCGATTCGATCATCATGTCGGTAGCCGACTATCAGGCGATCGCGAAACCCGAGGTGTTCCTCTTTGGTCAGCCGGCGTAAGCCCGCGCGCTGAGCAAGAGCTGCGCCATCGCGAGGTAAACCGGAATGAGCGTGATGGCCACGGACCATTCGGCGAAGCGTCGTCCCGTCCCGTCGCGCTGCCGGCCGACGACCTCGCAGACCCAGATCACAAACGCAATCAACGCGAATTTGTATCCGACCAGGCCGACGAGGCCGCTGCG
>JAJDDU010000507.1 GCA_029260155.1 Phycisphaerae bacterium
CAGCGACATCACCATCAGCAGCTACGCGCCCGCCAATACCCTGCTGGTCAAGGCCCCCGAAGCTGCCCTCGATCTGATCGCCGACCTCATCAAACAGCTTGAAGCCCAGGAGGTGCCAGCCCTTGTCACTCGCACCTACTACATCAACAACGCGGATGCCACGGAAGTGGTGGAACGAATCAACGCCATCTACGGCGGCGGTGGCGGCGGTCGCGGAAAGGGTCGCAACCAAGCAAGCCAGGCCATCGCCTTCGACCCGACCAACGTCACCCAGGTGACCGCGACGGCCGACGCCCGCACCAACACCGTTTTCATCAGTGCGTTCGAACCAGATTTCGAGAAGATCGAAGCCCTCATCGAAGAGCTGGATCGCGAAACGGACGACGCCCACGCCGTCCAAACCTACGTCTTTCAAGCCGCCAGCGCGACCGAAGCAGCAACCACCCTGAACGGCGTCTACGGTTCCGGAGCGCGCACCGTCAATCGTGGCAATCGTGGCAGAAGTGGGGGTCGCACCGGTTCCGCCAAGTTCGTCGGTGACGCAGCCTCCAACACACTCTTCTACACGGCGCCCGCCAACCAACGCGAGGACATCCTGGCACGCATCACGGAACTGGACGCGCAGGCAGGACAACTCGCCAAGCCGAAAGTCATCAAACTCACCCAAGGCAAGGCCACCGAAGTCGCACGTGCCCTGCAGGACGCATTCACAGGCGGTAGGAGTCGCGGCGGCGGAATGGTCAAGATCATCGGCGACGACGCCAGCAAGCAACTCATTATTACCGCACCCGACGACCTGTTTGCCGAGGTTGAAACGCTGGCCCGCTCCATGGACCAGATATCCACCGACGTCTTACCCCACGTTTTCAAGCTCCAGCACGCCCGCGCCACCGAAGTTCACGGCAAACTCATGGAAATGGTCCGGGCACTCGGGCAACAGTTGCCCAGACACGAGATGGACGTCTTCACCGCGGTCGCCGATGACCGCGCCAACACCATCGTCGCCGTCTGTGGACCCAAAGCATTCACGCTCGTACAACAGGTGATCGGCGAAATCGACGTGCCCAAGACCGATTCCAGTGAAATCGAGATCATCGCCCTCCGCAACACCGACGCCGAGGCCATGAAGCTCGTTCTCGAAACCTACCTCGCGGCGCCGGGGCAAGGCACTGGCCGTCGCGGCAGCGGTGGAGCACAGCTTCGCGGCGACGTGCGCATCAGCGCCAATACCCAGAACAACACCCTTATCATCTCCGGCAGCGCTGTCGAGGTCGAAGACCTCAAAGCCACCATCGCCGAACTCGACGTCGAGGTCGAAGGCGCAAGCAACTCCCCGAAGATCATCCAAGTGGTGAATGGCCGAGCGACGCAGATCGAGCCGCTGCTCACCCAGATGTTCGTCAATCAACAACGCGGCAGCAAAGGGAAATCCGCCGCCATGCCGCCCGTCATCGCCGCCGACGAAGCCAGCAACACGCTCATCGTTCGAGCCAGCGCCAGCGATTTCGGCCAAATCGAAGCGTTCATTGCCCAGCTCGACATCGAAACCAGCCAGGATTCGACTTACACCATCGTCCCCGTCGCCCCCGGCGTGCAAGTGGTGGAACTCGCCCAGATGATCGAGACCACCATCAACGAGGGCGAACGCATCAAAGCAGAACGTTGGGGCATCGAGCCCGGAACAATCATCGTCACGCCCGACACCCGCGCCGGTGCGCTGGTCGTCGCGGGAACCCGGTCGTTGTTCCCCGACGGCGAAAGATTGGTCAAGCGGAGGGAGGAGATGGGCCCAGTCGGCGGAATCAAGACGATCATCATCAATCCGAAAAATATTTCCCCAGACGAAGTTAAGCGTTTACTTGATCAGGTAATCAACGAGAATACCAGCACCACGGGTAGTGGGTCCCGGTCCAAGGCACGCAGCGGAGCCTCCAAGCGCAGGCCGACCGGGAAACGAAACACAGGCGGCAGGCGAACGTCCAAGCGCGGTGGGCAGTCGAAACGCCGTTGAAGCAGCGACGACATGGGTGACCCACCTCCTCAGAGGTGGGGGACCAATTAGCGTCCGCGCAAGCACGCGCTACGGCAACCGCTGCGCCGTTGGCCGGTAGAACAGGATGAGAAGCAAGCCCGCAGCCGGGCAGGGAAGCTCGACAGGGTAACCGAACTCTGAGCAAAGAAGCGAGGGTGACCATGACAAGGATGATGCCGGACAAATCGCACGCACTACGACTGACGGTGCTATTGTTGGCCATGTGCGGGCTCACTACGAGCGCCCAAGGCCAAACAGCCGCGGACGACGAAGCCGCCGCCATGCAGCGCGCTTTCGACGCTCGGGCAGCCCAAGCGTCGCCAGTCGCGGCCGGCGTCGAGCTAAAGCTCAGCGGAAACGATGTCTCCGTCGAAACGCTCTCCTCCGGCGAGATCGTCATCATCGGCAACCAACGCGATCTCGAAATCCTCGAAAGCTTCGCCCAGATGATCGATCGCAAACTGCCCGACAAGGAGCAGGAACTCGTCAAACTCAACAACGTCAGTGCCGACGATGTCGCCGAAAAACTTCAGAGCATCGCCGAGGAAATCTGGCCGGGCATGGCCGACATGCCCGATCAGCGCGTGACGATACTCCCCGTCTCCTCCAGCGTCATCCTCATCTCAGCGCCCGAAGACCGCATCCAACGTATGGTCGACCTAGCCAAGACCATCGACGATGTCGAGGTTGGCCTGCCCGACTTCGAGGCCATGAAGTTCGTCATCCAATACCGCAAAGCCGCCGAGGTGTCCGAGCAGCTCAAGCCGATCATCGAACGCCTCCAAGCCCAACAGGGCGCCGGCGAAAGCGAGAAGATCGACATCGACGTCAACGACGCCGACAACAGCATCATGATCTTCGGCCCGCCCTCGATCCGCGAGCAGATCGAACGCCTGATCGCCGGGATCGACGTCGAGCCGTCCGGTGACTTCAGCCAGGTCAAGCTCGTCATGTTCCCGCTGCTCAATGCTGTCGCGGAGGATCTCTCCGGCGTGCTCACCGACATGCTGTCAACCAGTGAGGGTGCGGCCGACGTTCAAGAGACCATCCGCCGCCTCAGCATCATCAAACGTGAGACCGACGGCTCACACACCGAACTCGAACCGCTCGATCTCGACAAGCCCCTCCGAATCCTGGCCGATAAGGGCACCAACACGCTAATCATCGCCACCGTGGACAAGAACATCGGCCCCCTCGGCGCCATCATCGAGTTGCTCGACGGGTTCCCGGTCGGTCACGCGATGAACTTCAAGATCTTCCCGCTAAGGTTCGCCGATGCGGAATCCGTCCTGGACATGCTCAAGACGATGTTCGACGAGGGCAAGAAGCTCGCCGAACGCGCCCCCGGCGGCGCCAAGACCGAAGCGGTCCCCGAATCCGCCTTCGGAGAGGCGTTGGTCTACAACATCGGCCTCGCCGCCGACAACCGCACCAACACCCTGATCGTCTCCGGTCGACCCGAGCAGATCGCCGTGGCCGAACTCGTCGTCAAGCGACTCGATCTACCGGTTTCGTCCGTCAAGTTCCCCTTGCAGCTGCTGTTTCTCGGCGAAAACCTCGACGCCTCGCGCGTCAAAGGCATCATCGAAGAGCTCTTTGCCAAGCGTATCGAGCTCCTCGAAGGCACCGACGCCGGAAAACTCGCCGTCGCTCGCGAGGAGATTTACCTCGCCGTTGACATCCGCAGCAACGCTCTGATCGTCTCAGCCTCCGACGAAAACTACGCCGAGATCGGACGCATTACCGGTGAACTCAACAACGCAGCCGACCGATTCATCGACAACATCCGCATCATCAACTGCCACAACACCAGCGCAGCCGACCTGGCCGCCAAGATCGACGAGCTCTGGCAGCGGAAGGCCGCCCTACGCGGCGGCGGTGAAATCCCCGAGGATTCGCCCGTTATCGTCGCCGACCAGCGCAGCAACTCGATGGTCATCGCTTCAAGCCCGGAAGATTTCAAAGAGATCGACAATCTCGTCGCCCGGCTCGAATCCCAGCCGCTCTCGCCCATCGCGGGAATTCGGCTGATCGCGCTGAAGAACAACGACGCCTCGCAAACCTCTGACATGCTCAGTCAACTCTTCGAGCAACGCATGGAACAACGCCTCGCCACCGGGCAGGATGCCAATCCCTCCGATCGCGTCGCGATGGCCGTCGACACCGCCACCAACACCATCCTCGTCGCATCGAGCAAAGAGAACCACGACGAGATTCTGCGTATCATCGAAGCCATCGACGTCGAGCCCATCACCGAGGGCATGGTGCGGCTCTTCATCCTCGACAGCGCCGAAGCCTCCGACGTCGCCGACAAGGTCAAGGAACTTTTCGACCAAGGCCTCTACACACCGATGGCCGGACTGGAGAGCGAAATCGTCGACGAGCGTAACAAGGTCGCCATTATCGCCGACCCACGCATCAACGCCGTCATCGTCAGCGCCTCAAAGCCCAATCTCTCCATCATCGAGACGCTCATCGAACGCATGGACGGCGAGCTCAGCCCCCTACTCAGCGACGACACCAAGATCATCCATCTGGAATTCGCCGACGCGGTCAAGCTTGCCGAAATGATCGAGACCCTCTTCGATGATCGTCAGTCCGAATCAGCCGAGCCCGATCTGTTCCGCAAGCCAACGCTGCTCGCCGACGAGCGCAGCAACACGCTCATCCTCTCAGGTGCTCCCGACGCCATGACGCGCTGCGAAGACCTGATCACGCAGCTCGACAGACCCGCCGGACCGCCGACCTCCACATTCGAGGTCTATCCCCTCGAACACGGCTCGTGCGTCAAGCTGGCCACGAAAATGCAGGACCTGTTCGAGAAACGCGCCGAAGGCCGCGACGAGTCAGCCACGCCCATAAACGTCCAGCCCGACGAAGCCTCCAATAGCCTGATCGCCAGCGCCTCGCGCGACGATCACGCGATGATCAAGGGCTTGCTCGAATTGCTCGATCGCCCTTCCAACATCGCCAGGCAATTCCAGATATTCCCACTCAGGCAGGCGAAGGTCGACAAGGTCGCCGAAACGCTTGACCAGCTGTTCCAGCAACAGGCCGAGGGCGGCAGCGGCCGGGCCGACGCCATCGCCGTTCAGCCCGATCTGCGCAGCAACTCCATCGTGGTCTGGGCATCCAACTCCGAAATGGACAACATCGCCGCCATCATCGAGAAGCTCGACACCGCAAAACCCGCCGTCGAGATGATGATGACAGTCGTGCGTCTCAAACAAGCGCTCGCCGAAGACTTCGCCGAAGCGTTCAGCGAAACTCTCTTCGGCGGCGAGAGTTCAGGCGGTGACGACGAATCCGCCGTCATCGTCTCGTTTACCGAGCAACTCGAAGACGGCAGCGACGTAACCCGCAAGCTCGTCCGCCAGGACATCACCATCACGCCCGACCCGCGAACCAACTCGCTCATGGTGATGGCACCCCTGAACAGCATGGACATGCTCGAGGCCATGATCCTCGACTTCGACCGCGTCAGCCCCGTAACCTCGCAGATCAGCATCATCCCGCTGGCCAACGCCGACGCCGACGAAATGGTCGAAAAACTCGACGCGATTTTCGGCACTGAAGAACAAGGCAACGGCGATATGGAACAGCAGATTACCTTCGGTGGAGAAGGGGGTGTCGCATCGGTGACCATGGGCGGCGATGGGGGCGGCTCGCGCATCCCTATTAGGTTCACCGCGGACCGTCGCACAAACTCCGTCATCGCCGCGGGCAATCCCGTCGACCTGCACATGGCCGAGGATCTCATTCGCGAGCTCGACTCCCAGGATGTCGACGAACGCATCCACGAGGTGTACAACGCCCGCCACATGACCTCCACGGCCATCGCCGACGCGGTCCAGCAGTTCAACGAGGCGGAAAACAACCTATTCAGCGACCTCGATGACGAAATGAGCATTCGCCGCCGCGCCGAACGGCAGGTCAACGTCGTTAGCGACGAGGACAGCAACACCCTGCTCGTGGGCGCCAGCCCGCGTAACTACGACTCGTTCATGAACCTGATCCACCGAATGGACCGCCCCGAACCGCAGGTCATGATTTCCGTGCTCATCGCAGAAGTTTCCATGAACAACCGCCTCGAACTCGGCGTCGAGTTCGCCGCCCAGGATCTTAACTTCTCAGAGCACGCTTTCGTCGGGAACAACGGAACCATCCAGGGGTCCAGTCTTGACATTGTCGCGGGAACCGACATCGGAGCTGCCGGCACCGGCTTCGGCGGACTGTCGCTCACTGTCTCGGGCGAGGATTTTAGCTTCCTGTTTCGCGCCCTCGAATCTGAGAGCCAGTTGGAAGTCCTCTCACGCCCCACCCTCCTGGTCCAAAACAACGCCGAGGGGACGATCACCATCGGCGACCGTGTGCCGATCGTCACCGGCAGCACCAGCGCCGGCGGACAGAGCTCGACCACCGTCAACTACGAAGACGTTGGCATCATTCTCAACGTGACGCCGCACATCAATCCCGATGGCTACGTCAATCTTGAGATCAACCCCGAGATTTCGCAGATCAGCAACCAGTCCCTTCAGATCGCCGAGGGGCTCAACGCAGCCGTCTTCTCCGAGCGATCCGCAGAGACCACCGTCACCGTCAAAGACGGTGAGACCGTCATCCTCGGCGGGCTGATCACCGAGAATACCGACGAATCCACCACCAAGGTGCCCTTCCTTGGCGATATTCCGTATCTCGGCGAGCTGTTCAAATCCCATTCCACCATCACCAACAAGACAGAGTTGCTCATCGTGCTGACCGTCAGCGTTCTCCGGACCGAAGAGGATCTGCACTACCTGTCACTGCAGGAAATGGATCGCACCGGACGGTTCCCCGAACGCGTCAAGCGAAGCCCCCTCATGCAGGGCCTGCGCATCACGCCCGACGAGGACTACTTCGGCCCGATCCGCGACACCGAGCCCAGAAAAGCCAGGCCCCAACGGCAGGATCGCTCCATCTACGGACCCATGCCCCGCACCTACGGACCTCCGCGTCCTACCGCGGCTGCGATGAGTGACGCCGAGGATACGAAAGAAGTCTACGGCCCAGCTTTGGTAAAGAACGACCCCGAACCATAGATCGGCCGGTGTCATGTTACATACAGCAACAACATCAACGCGGGTGGCCCATCGCTTTAGCGGTGGGGGACTCGAATCCGTCTGCCGTTCGCCTCGTTTAGCGGCGACCCGCAGGGGAGCGCTCTGTTTCGTCGCCAGCGTTGCATTCACACTGCTCAGCGCAACCGGATGCGCCACCACAACCACAGGGTCCGGCTTCCGGATCGACGGCCGATTCCGCAAGGACATCACCCGTGTCTCATGTTTCGTTGATAAGCAAAGTCCCTGGTTGAACTTCGACCGGCCACCCCGCGATATCCCCGGCGGAGTCAGGATCGTCGCGTACTTCACCGGCGGAACCGATGCCTTGGGCGTCTTCGGCGATGGGAATGTGGTGATCGATATGTATCGAATAGACCGGACGTCCGAGCAAGGCGAGCAGGCCGAGCACTTGCTGCGAAAAACCTTTGATACCGAACACGCCTATCAATTCGGCTTCAAGAAAGCGACGCGATTTGGGTGGGGTTACCTGTTCTTGGTCGGTTGGGGAGACATCGACGTCCTCGACAAGGAAGTCATGTTCATCGTCTCTTTCGAGCGGCAGGATGGCAGCACGATTCGGGGTAAGCGACTCTACTTCAAGGTGCCACGAGAGGCCTGATGGTGCATGCCGCAACACGCACGGATCGGCCTGACCGAGGCCGCATCGCGATGTGCATCGCCGTCGCCCTGCTGATTCCGGCATGCGGCGATTCCGATCATCGCTCCGTCCCACGAAGCGCGTCCGCCGATCCGCCCATCGAAAAAGTTGCCCCACCCACACTCGCAGATATGGGGCCACTCGAGACCATTGAGGTGCTACGCGAATACCGCGCCCGTGGCCTATACAGCAGAATCGAGGAGTGCTTGCCGCCCGAGCAATCTGCGACCGTCATCGCGCAGATTCGCTCCGTCGATCGCTTGGCCGCCTCAGTCAGCTTATTGCAAGATCGCGTGCGGGAACGCTTCGGCCAATCCATCGCACAGAAGTACAGCCGCTACGCCCGGGTGGCCGACATCGCCGGTGTATTCTCCGGTGACGCGACGCTGCTCAGTGCCCAAATCGACGGCAACCGCGCACAAATCACGTACCAAGTCGGTGGCCGCCTGCCCCTCGAAATCGCTGAGATGGTTCGCAAGAAGAATCGCTGGATCCTGCTGGCCGATCCCATCGAGGGCATCCCAGAGCAACTGCTCAAGCTCGCATTTCTCCTCGAACGAATGGCAGAGCGCGTCGCGCAGGGCGATTTCACGCCCGAGCAACTCGACCGCGAACTCACCTTGCGACAGTCGACCATCATGCGGCGACTCGAAAAAATCGTCGCAGGCGCAAAAGAAACCGGCTAAGCTCCCCTCGGAACGAACGCTCGCTCAGCAAGGAAACCCGTCATGAAGGACTGGAGTCGTATCTTTCGCCCGGCCGCTGCCAGTGACGCGCCCGAAGTGTCGCTGCCTCCGTGGACGGGTGTCGCCCGCTTCGGATTGTTCGACGACGAGTATCACGCGTGCGCGCACAGCGTCGGGCTGCTCGATCGCTCGCACCGCGGATTGCTCGAACTCACCGGCGCCGACCGGGCCAAGTGGCTGCACAACCTGACCACCAACCACATCGCCCGCCTGCAACCCGGCCAAGGAAACTACGCCTTTGCGCTCGATGCGAAAGGCCGCGTCCTTTTCGATATGAACGTGCTCGTGCTAGTCGACGCAATCTGGTTGGACGTCGACATCCGTCGGCTTGAGCACGCCAAGGTCCACCTGGGAAAATACCACATCACCGAAGACGTCGAGCTTCGCGATCTGACCGACGACTTCCTGCGTCTCAGCCTGTCAGGCCCCAAGACGCCCGACATTCTGGCGCGCTTTGGTGAGTCCAACGCTCTCATAGCACCGCTCCTGCAGGTCATATCACTCACGATTGATGGGGCCAACGTCGCGTGTTTTCGGCACGACCTCTGTGGCGTCGACACCGCTGATTTACTCGTTCCCACAGCCGACGCTGAGCACACCTTCAATGCTCTTCGTGCGTGCCCCGAGGTGACACTGTGTGGGTATGACGCCGTCAACACCCACCGCATCGAAGCCGCCATCCCATGGCCTGGGACCGAAATCAACGATTCCGTGTTGCCCGCCGAGACAGGCCAATCGCACCGCGCCATCAGTTATGACAAGGGATGCTATCTCGGACAGGAGATCGTCGAGCGCATGCGCACACGCAGATCGCTTGCTCGGCAACTGGTTCTCGTTCGTTGCGATGACGGCCCTGTTCCAGCTCCCCGCGCCAAGCTGCAAGCCCAAGCCCAGGACACCGGGTACGTCACCAGCGCCTGTTTTTCCCCCAAACACCAAGCCCCCCTCGCACTCGGCTATGCGCGTCCCGACGCATCCGCCGACGGCACCCCCGCCGAAATCACATGGGAATCCGGTCGAACAGCCGGCAGCGTCATCCAGCGTCCGCAGCCCTCTTGATCCTCGCCAAGGCTCAGCCGCACATTATCCCAATAATAAGAGGCCCGGCGGGGTGCACCGGGCCTTGGGGGGAACCGACCCATGGGGGATGGGTCGGTGAGTGGGTC
>JAJDDU010000508.1 GCA_029260155.1 Phycisphaerae bacterium
CCCGCCAGCGGTGTGATGTCCCGGCGCCGTCCCTCCTTTGGGACGCGCCAGCGGCGCCTCGCGCTCGCCGCCGCGAGCACCAGCTCTAGGCAGTTCGTCAGATGACATCCCCCAGCAGCTCCCGAAGATTGATCAATGCTCTCACGCACAAGCTGCGAATCGCGCGCTCCGAGCGGCCCATCTTCGCGGCAGTCTCCGCCACGCTGAGCTGGGAGAGGTAACGCAATCGGATCGCCTCGCGGTGGTCTTCGTTCAGCCTGTCCAACGACCGCTGCAACAGCAAGATCCTGTCCCCAAGATCCGCCGCCGCACTGGGCGAGGTCATGGTGCCGGCGAGCTCGTCCAGCAGCCGGACCATCGACGCATCGCGCGCCAGGTCCGCCGCTCGAACCTCAGCTCCCCGCTTCGCAGTACGGAATTGCTTACGGTCCACGTCGCAAATACGGTTGACCGCGATGCGCCGCAGCCAACTGAAGAAGCTGTCGTGACCCCGCTCGACAAACTGGTCTATGTCGCGCAGTGCGTCCAGATAGACCTGTTGCATCACGTCCTGCGATTCGAGCCGCTGCCGTACGCGATCACCCAACTCGGCTCGCACCGACTCAAGCAACCGCTGAGCGTGTACGTTCAGCAGTTCCGCCATCGCCGCCTCGTCGCGCTGGCGGGCCCGGTCGATCAAACTGCTCAACTTGTCGCGCTCGACACTCTCCACGTTAGGGCTCCACCAATCCAAAGCGTGCTTCGTCGCGCAGCGCTTCGCCGAAAACGCACCGATTCGCAGCAACTCCCAGTTTACAGCCCGAGGCTCTCCGAGCCATAGCGCGTTCCCGGACTGAATGCACTGGCGGCCAGGCCACGAACGAGGTCAACCCCCGATATTGCGTGCGCCCGGTGGGGTGTCCCTGATACCATCCCCGATGTTAGTCATAGCCGATCCGAGGAGCCCGCAGGAGCTCGGCGATGCTTGGCTGTGAGTAACTCGGCGGCCGGAGTTGTGAGTAAACTCGCAGCAGTTAACCTCACAGAAGCGGAGTCTGCTAACGCCGCGATCCCGACACGGTCACCTGTCCCTGCTGCTACGAGGAGCGTTGGTAGATCACCGGTCGGGTCGTCGGTGCCTGCTCAGAAGTCTGAGAGAACATCGCCTCGCGAAGGCTCGTGTATCAGGTCGACTGGCAGCAGGCGTAAGGCGTTGGCCAAGGGCAAACGAAGGCTTGGAGCGAACGCGATGGATAAAGGCACGGATAGCTGGAGCCAACGGACGGCGTTTGTGGGGTTCGACTGGGCCAGTGACCATCACGACGTGGTGCTCGTCGATCGACAGGGCAAGGTGGTAGAAGAGTTTCGCTTTGACCATACGGCCGAAGGGTGGCAGTTTCTGATCAAAAAGTTGCGTAGACATCCTGACCCGGCGGTGGCGATCGAAACCAGTAGCGGGGCTGTGGTAGAACGATTGCTTGGGGCTGGCTATGCGGTGTATCCGGTCAATCCCAAAGCAGCCAAGCGTTACCGAGAACGCAAAGCTCCCGGCGGAACCAAGACTGATCGTTTAGACGCTTGGAGCCTCGCGGATGCCTTGCGGCTCGACGGGCACACCTGGCGGCCCCTCAAGTCGGACGATCCGCTGACCGCTGAGTTGCGGCTGTTGTGTCGGGACGAAATCGCCTTGATCGAGCAGCGAACGGCGTTGGTCTGCCAGCTCAGGGCAGCCCTGCGCGAGTACTACCCCGTTGCTCTGGAGGCCTTTGACCATTGGACGGTGCCGCCAGCTTGGGCCTTCATTGAAGCCTTTCCGACACCGGCAGCTCTTATTGCGGCCGGAAAACGCAAGTGGGAGAAATTCCTGCACACGCATAAGCTGTACCGGCCGCAAACTTACCAGAAGCGGCTCGGGTTGTTTGCCCAGGCTCAGACATTCTGCGGTAGCGAGGCAACAACGAACGCCAAGAGCATGCTCGCTGTTGCCCTGGCCAGCCAGCTCCACGTGCTCCAGCGCCATTTGGACAAGTTCCGCGATCAGATTGAGAAGTTGTTCGCCAAGCATCCCGACCACGACCTGTTCGGATCCTTGCCCGGTGCAGGTGGCAAGCTCGCCCCGCGTCTGCTGGCCGAATTGGGTGACAACCGTGAGCGTTTCGGTTCACCCGAGGCGTTGCAATGTCATGCCGGCACAGCCCCGGTCAGCTTTCAAAGTGGGCAGCTCAACAGGGTGCGCTTTCGACGAGCCTGCCACAAAGTTCTGCGGTACACGGTTCACCTGTGGGCCGACCGGAGTCGCCGCAAGAGCCCGTGGGCGGATGCCTACTGCCACAAGAAACGCGCGGAAGGTCAGAGCCACACCTGTGCGCTCCACTGCCTGGGCCAGCGATGGCTCAAGATTCTCTGGAAGATGTGGCAGACTCGCGAGCGGTATGATCCAGAGCTTCACCAACGCAACCAGCTCAAGCATGGAAGTTGGGTCATCGGCCTGATATCCGTGCCAGACGCGTCACTCACAACCGCCGAAGCATGAGCAACAAAAGCCGCCAATGGGCGGTGAAATCTTCCAGGAGGCTGTTAATGAAAACTGCGAAAAAGGCATTGCAAGCAAAGAGAACATCTATCAAGAACATCATCCGGCGAGATCAGTTCGACTTGGAACAGTTCGCCCCAACCTTGCGCGCCGGCCTCAAAACCAACGACAACAACCTCAACATCAGGACCATTGTCAACCCCAGCGTTGCATAAAACGGGTTGGTTTTCGTCACGCGGCGGGGCGTAGGCGGTCGAGTACGGCGAGGAGTTGCTCCTTCACTGTGCCGGCTGCGCTGATGGTCAGGGTGAGCGTGCCATTCGGGCGAGTCAGGCGGCC
>JAJDDU010000509.1 GCA_029260155.1 Phycisphaerae bacterium
TCGCCGTAGGTGGCGCAGGTCGAGCTGAAAACGAAACGCTGGATATCCGAGTCGGCCATGCAGCGCAATAGCCGCACCGTATTGACGACGTTGTTCTCGTAGTACTTCAGCGGATGGCGAACGGATTCGTTGACATCGAGAAAAGCGGCGAAGTGGAGGACGCCGTCAAACCCGCCGCCCGCGAGGACGCTGCGCACAGTCTCCTCGTCACCCAAGTCACCGCGCATGAACGAGGCCCGCGAATCGACCGCCTGTTCATGACCGTGGCAGAGATTATCGAACACGGTGACTTCGTGTCCAGCATCACACAGCCCGCGCACGCTGTGACTGCCAACATAACCCGCACCGCCCGTAACGAGGATCTTCATTTCATCATCCTGTCAAGTTTTCTGTTTGGCATCCCGCACCGTACATCGCCGCGTAGTCTAGTCGGGGATATTCAAGTAGCCCAGCCGGTTCCGCGATTCGGCTTTCGCTGTCAGGGAAAGCGCAATCAAACTACCTGCGCCGCCGTGGGATGGTTTCGCCGTTCACTTGGCGGAGAGGAGCACCGCGTTTTTGTCCGTGGCCGTCCCGGAATTGGCTTTGATGTTGCCGGAGTTTTCGTTGTAGACCCACCCGACCGAGCCGTCGGCAGCCGCCGCAACCTTGTCCCTACCTTTGCCGTTGGCGGGTCCCTCACCGACGCCGAGCTTAGGCACGGACACAAGGTATGGGCCGAATATGAACGAGCCGGTCTTCGTGGCGTTGGTATTGCCCTTGATGTTCGAGTACAGCGTCAACTGTTCGACGTACGTCGCCACCTTGGGATAAACGCCTTCATGCTCGGCCGCGTAGTGCCCGATGGCCTTGCGGAGCAGTTGCAAGTCCGCCTGCAGGGCGGCTTCGGCGGCACCTGACGCGCCTCGGCTGATGCGCGGGACGGCGATCGCCGCAATCACGCCGATGATCACGATCACGATCACCAATTCCACGAGGCTGAACCCCCGCGAGGACTTGTGCTGAAGCGATGAGGTGCGGGAATCAAGCATGCGGTCGTGCCGTCCAGTAATGTCTCGGCGCGCAGCGTACACGCACCTTCATCGACCACGCTCGCTTCAAGGCGTAGTTACAATTCCCACGCCAGGCCGGTCCGATATTGACTGCGATAGCCCAAGACCGGCGCACTCCCGATGGTCCGCGCCGTTGAGTTTCTCCCCGCTCAACTCTCAGGTGCACCGAGTTCGATCCACTTGCGGATCAGCGTGATTTCATGTTCGGACAACGCTCCGCCCACTTGCGGCATCCGATCGCCGACCGGAGGACCATCCAGACTGATCTTCAGGTAGAGCAAGCTTGCGGGCGGATCGTACGGCGTGACGAGCGTCCAGATCGGATTCTGGATGCTTGGCTGGTCGATAATCAAGTCATACGACCTGGACTCGGACAAATCCAGTCCGATTCCACTCGACCCGCCGGGCCGATGACACCCGCGACATCGAGATTGAAAAATGGGCAACACATCCGAGAGATACGTCACCGATTCGTCCGGACCACTCGCCGAAGGGCATCCCGCAACCCCGAGAAGCGATGCAACCAAGCACACCCAAAGGGACCTCATCCGCCGACATTCTCCGAAGCTGCGACGGGAAGAGTAACTGCAATCTCGTTGACCGCTCGATCCACCACGATTCGCTCCGTCAACCGATCCCGAATTCCGAGAGCCCGCCTAGTGAATCGAAAACACCGCCACATCGTGATGAAGCGGATCGAACTGGTACAGCCGCAACCGACGCGAGGGCTCGAAGTTGAGTGTCATCTCGACTTTGTGGCTGCCGAGTTCACCCGACTCGTCGACTGCGGGGACATTGATCAGGCCCCACGGGCCACCCGCGTTGACCCACCAATGAACCCGCCCAAACGAGAACCAACACCCCGATCCGAGAATATCCACCGTCGAGTGGAATTGATTCTCCCAACCCCGTGAGCCGCCGAAGTCGACGTTCATATAGCTGTGCGTGAAGTGATCACCGTTATAGAGCCTCACCTTGAACATCATGGGGCGAGTCGACCATTCGGACCAACGGTGGAATCGGCGACCGCTCGACAGTTCGCCGTAGATGGTATTGTTCACGTAGAGCAGAGTCATATCCGTGTCGGGATCGACCTCCACGCCGGCAGGGAGTTTCGACCGATCAAACCAGTCTTCAAACGCAGCCTCCGCCTCATCCATCAACTCAACCACGCGCTGGACCGATGCGCTGCGTGCTTCCCGCAGGGCATTCCACATGCGTTTGGCAGGCGAAAGATCGCCGATCATCGCGATGGCGGCGAGCTTGGCCTCTTCGCTCGAACGCGGTGATTCACCGAATACATCGATCTCCCATTGCGGCAGCGATTTGCCGGCGATGACCTTGCGTGCGTTCTCCGAAACCTGCACGCGCGGCGGATGCACACGCCAACCCCACGTATAGGTTAAGTTGTAGTACTTTCCGTGCGACATTTTGATCACAAAGACGTTCCGCGTTCCCGATTCCATCGGGAAGAAACTCTGATCCATCGCAACATGGGGCATGGGCGGTGACCCTTCGGCGCTGAGCGCCGGGTCGTCGACGTACATCACGAAAGGTGAAAAATCGTCATGCCCGCGGTCCAGGACGTCGACCGTATACGTGACCGTCCACGGGACATCCAACACCGCGCTCGGGTCGATGAACGCCGTGTCCGATTCGATATGGCTGTCATACCAAACCTGATGCACATCCACGTTTCCACCTACCGTCTCGCCGTTTTCATCGAAGACCGGCGTGACCGTCTTGACCTTCTCCGGTCCCGTGTAGTGCAACAGCGGGATTCCGCTGTAGACGCGATCAACGACC
>JAJDDU010000510.1 GCA_029260155.1 Phycisphaerae bacterium
TTTTGGGTCGAGGATCGCCTGCTGCGCGCTTCTTGCGGGTTGGGTGTCGCCGCTTCCGTGGGCGATGGGTGAAGCCCCGGCCGGCGATTCGATTGTGCTGGAGTCCGTTGCCCCCGAAGCGGGTCTGGATCGAGTCGCTGACTCCAGGCACCTCAAGAACGCTCCGCCCGTGAGCCTCGATCAGGCGCCAGAGGGCGTCTACACCGGTGTCGAGCGTGGCCGCAAGAGCGTGTTCGTTCACCTAAGTCCCGACCTGACGCGGGCGAGCGCCGAGCGCGCCGCCGTGAAGCAGTTCACCGTCAGGCATCGCGGCCATGTTCGATACGAATATGATACCGTTCTCCCGAACGTTCTGAATCTCAGAAACCTCACTCCCGAGGACATCGAGAAGATCAAACTCATGCCCGGCGTCACCCACGTCGAGGAGGACATGTACCATCACTACGTCCTCAACCTCGACGAATCCACGCCGCTCGTTCGCGGGCTTCAAAGCCAGATCACCGGTGCAGGACTCAGTGCCGACGGCACTGGCGTCCGCGTGTGTGTCGGCGATACCGGCATCGACATGGACCACATCATGTATTCCAGCCGCATCGACGCGGGCGCGAGCTGGGACTTCGCCAACAACGACTCAAACCCGGACGACGACCACGGGCACGGCTCGCACGTCTCCGGAATCGCGGTCGGCGGCACCGGGATTACGGTTGACCTCGGCTGCGACGGCGCCGAGGCCTTCCAGGGAGGGGCGCCCAACGCGACACTCATCGGCGTCAAGATCCTCAACAGCGCCGGTGGAGGGTCTGACAGCGACATCATCGCGGGCATCGACCACTGTGCGGACCAGACCGGCTCGGGTGGCCAAGCCGACGTCATCAACCTCAGTATCGGCACCGGAAACTTCGCCGGCACCTGCACGCATTCCTGGGCCGTCGCCTGCAACAACGCCGTCGCCAACGGCGTCGTGGTCGTGGCCGCATCGGGCAACGAGAACAACTCGAATTCAATGGGATCGCCCGCTTGCGGCGTCGACGTCATCGCAGTGGGGGCCACCTACAAAGCCGATTACCCCAATTGCGAAGACGGAACTTCGAACTTCAACTGGGGCTCATGCTCGGACAATAGCCCCTCGCAGGATCAGGTCGTCTGCTTCAGTAACGAGAGCGACTTTCTGGACGTCACGGCACCCGGTTCCGTGATTCGCTCCGCCAGCAACGCCGCGGGCGGTTCATCGACCACCAACCAAAGCGGTACCAGCATGGCCTCGCCATTGGTCGCGGGCCTCGCGGCGCTCGTTCTCGACGCCGACCCGACGCTGACGCCGGCGCAGGTCCGGCAGATTCTCCGCGATGGCGCGACCGACATGGGGCCGGCCGGATTCGACCGGGCCTACGGCTACGGCCGCGTTGACTTCATCAACACACTGCAACTGATCACGCCCTGCACCACCGACCCCGATTGCGACGACGGTCAGTTCTGCAACGGCTCTGAGACCTGCAACGCCGGAAGCTGCACAGCAGGCTCGGACCCCTGCCCAGGCCAGTCTTGCGACGAAGCGAGTGACACATGTGCGGCACTTCCAACGGTCGCTTACGAGTGGAACATGGATGCGAACCCCGGCTGGACCGGCGGAGGCCAGTGGGCGTGGGGATCGCCGACAGGCGGCGGTGGACAGCATGGCAGCCCCGACCCGACGAGCGGCGCAACCGGGAGCAACGTCTTCGGATATAATCTCAGCGGGGATTACGCCAACAGCCTGTCCGAAACGCACCTGACGACGGCAGCCATCGACTGCACGAATCTCATCAACACGTCCGTGCGGTTCGAGCGATGGCTCGGTGTCGAACAGCCCACTTACGATCACGCGTACGTCCGTGTCAGCAACAACGGCAGCACATGGACGCAATTGTGGACCAACGGCGCCGAAGTGGCAGACGCTTCATGGGGCCAGGTCGAATACGACATCTCCGCCGTCGCCGACGGCCAATCCACCGTGTTCGTTCGGTGGACCATGGGTACGACCGACAGCTCGTGGCAGTACTGCGGATGGAATATCGATGACGTGCAGATCGTCGCAACCGATCTCGGCGGCGGTGCCACCTGTTCGGACGGTATTCTCAACCAGGGCGAAGACCGCATCGACTGCGGCGGACCCTGTGCTGCGTGTGACTGCACCAGCGATGCTGCCTGCGACGACGCGCTATTCTGCAACGGTACTGAGACGTGCGACACGTTCGGTGTCTGCCAAGGCGGCACAGCCGTCAATTGCAACGACGGCGTGGGTTGCACGGACGACTCCTGCAACGAGACGACCGACTCGTGCGACAACACGCCCAACAACGGCGCGTGCGACGACGGACTCTTCTGCAACGGTACGGAGACGTGCGACGCGGTCAGTGACTGCCAATCGGGCACTGCAGTCGATTGCGGTGACGGCGTTGGTTGCACGGACGACTCCTGCAACGAAGCCACCGATTCGTGCGACAACGTGGCGAACAACGCCAACTGCGATAACGGCCAGTTCTGTGATGGCACTGAAACCTGCGACGCGGTCAACGACTGTCAATCCGGGACCGCCGTGAATTGCAATGACGGTGTCGGCTGCACGGACGACTCATGCAACGAGACGACCGATTCCTGCGACAACTCGCCAAACGACGCCGCCTGCGACAACGGTGTGTTCTGCGACGGTGCGGAAACCTGCGACGGGGTGAGCGACTGTCAAGCGGGAACGGCCGTCAACTGCGACGATGGCGTCGGCTGCACGGCGGATTCGTGCAACGAGGCGACCGATTCATGCGACAATGTCGCAAATGACTTAGCCTGCGACAACGGCTTGTACTGCGACGGCGCCGAGACCTGTGACACGCTCAACGACTGCCAGGCAGGCACGGCTGTCAATTGCGGCGATGGCGTCGCTTGTACGGCCGATTCCTGCAACGAAGCCACAGATTCGTGCGACAGCGTCGCCAACGACGCGAACTGCGACAATGGTCTTTACTGCGATGGCACCGAAACGTGCGACGCGCTGTTTGATTGCCAGGCCGGCACGGCTGTGGTTTGTGACGATGGCGTTGGCTGCACGGACGATTCCTGCAATGAAGCCACCGACTCGTGCGACAGCGCCGCCAATGACGCCAACTGCGACAATGGCGCATTCTGCGACGGCGCCGAAACCTGCGACGCCCTGTTCGATTGCCAGTCGGGCACGGCGGTGAACTGCGACGATGGCGTCGGCTGCACGATCGATTCGTGCAACGAGGGCACCGATTCGTGTGACAATACCGCCGACAACGCGGCGTGCGACGACGGACAGTTCTGCAATGGCGCAGAAACGTGCGACGGCGTGCAGGACTGCCAAGCGGGCAGCGATCCCTGTCCGGGGCAAACTTGTGACGAAGTCGGCGACGTCTGCGTTGATTGCACAATTGATGCCGATTGCGACGACGGCCTGTTCTGCAACGGAGCAGAGACGTGCAACGCCGGTGTGTGTCAAAGTGGCACCGCGGTCAACTGCGATGACGGCGTCGCCTGCACAGATGATTCCTGCAACGAGGCCACCGACTCATGCGACAGCGCCGCAAATGACGCCAACTGCGACAACGGCTTGTTCTGCGACGGCGCAGAGACTTGCGACGGACTGTTGGATTGCCAAGCGGGCACGGCAGTGAATTGCGACGACGGCGTGGGTTGCACGGACGACTCCTGCAACGAGGCCACCGATTCGTGCGACAACGCCACCAACGATGCGAACTGTGACAACGGTGCATTCTGCGATGGCGCCGAGACTTGCGACGCCGTCAGTGACTGCCAGGCCGGCGCCGCGGTGAACTGCGACGACGGTGTCGGTTGCACAGACGATTCCTGCAACGAAGGGACCGATTCGTGTGACAGCGTTGCCAACAACGCCAACTGTCCAGACGACGGCCTCTTCTGCAACGGCACAGAAGGCTGCGACGCTGCTTCCGATTGCATCTCCAGCGGCGACCCTTGTCAGGCGGGCGAAAGCTGCAACGAAGCAACGGACACGTGCGACACCGTCCAGTGTGTCGTGGACGGAGACTGTGATGACGGCAGCGCCTGCACCACGGATACGTGCGTCGGCGGCGCCTGCTTCAATGACTGCCCGAGCAGTGTCTCGACCTACCCGTACTCCGAAGATTTCGAGGCCGGACTAGGTGCGTGGACCAACGCAGGCGGAGACGTGTTCGACTGGACGCGCGATTCCGGCGGCACCCCGTCCAACAACACGGGTCCGAGCGGCGATCACACGACCGGGTCCGGTTGGTACATGTACGGGGAGATGTCGAGCCCGCGCACGCAGGGCGACACGGCCATCTTCGAGGGACCGTGCTTCGACTTTGCCGGAGCGAGCGGTGCGGACTTGACATTCTGGTACCACATGTTCGGAGGCACTGTCGGGACATTGGACGTCGAGGTCAGCAGCGATTGCACGACTTGGACCAACGTGTGGACCCTGTCCGGCGATCAGGGAGATGTATGGGCACAGGCCAACATCGACCTGACGGCCTACACCGGCGGAACGGTCACCGTTCGGTTCGTCGCCACGCGCGGAAGTAGTTGGAACAGCGACATCGCCATCGACGACGTGTCGGTGGACGTGGTCGCGCCGAATTGCACCGTCGATGTCGACTGCGACGACGGTCTGTTCTGCAACGGCGCCGAGGCATGCGTCGGCGGCACCTGCCAGAATGGCACGGCTGTCGACTGCAACGACGGCGTCAGTTGCACGGACGACACGTGCAACGAAACGACAGACGCATGTGACAGCGTCGGCAATGATGCGAACTGTGACAATGGGCTGTTCTGTGACGGTGCCGAGACGTGCGACGCGCTGCTCGATTGCCAGGCCGGCACGTCGGTGAACTGCGACGACGGTGTTGCGTGCACCGACGACTCGTGCAACGACGCGACGGACTCGTGCGACAACGTCACGAACGACGCCAACTGCGACAACGGTACGTTCTGCGATGGCGCTGAGACGTGCGACGCACTGCTCGGCTGCCAGGCGGCGGCCGCTGTCAACTGCGACGACGGCGTGGGCTGTACCGCCGACTCGTGCAATGAGGCGACGGATTCATGCGACAACGTCACCGACGACGCTTCGTGCGACGACGGGTTGTTCTGCAATGGCGC
>JAJDDU010000052.1 GCA_029260155.1 Phycisphaerae bacterium
TATTCGATGTGGACCTCAAGAAACGCGCGATCACGACATCAGAGCTGGCCGCAAATCAAGCGATTTTGCAGGTCGCAGGCGTGCTCGTTGCCCTGCTGACGGTGTTCGCTGGCTGGGGCGCGCTGTTTCCAGCCATGCGCAAATGGCAGAGAGAACTCTCAGCGAAGAATTGTGAGCTCCGCGCACTGAACACAACGCTGGATGAGAGAGTTGCCCGCCGGACACAGGAGTTGGGGGCTTCGCAGATCGCCGCCCTCAACATGATGGCGGACGCCGTACATGCCAAGGCCACGGCGGAGGCGGCGGGAGCCGAGCTTTGCAAGCTGTCGGTTGCCACTGAGCAAAGTCCGGCGTCAATCGTGATTACCGATACGCAGGGGGTCATTGAGTACGTTAACCCCAAGTTCTGCGAGGTCACGGGTTACACCGCGGAGGAAGCCATCGGAGAGAGTCCCCGAATACTCAAGAGCGGGAATAAGCAGAAAGAATCGTACAAGAGACTCTGGGATACGATCCTCGCAGGCAAGACCTGGACAGGGGCATTCGAGAACAGAAGGAAGAACGGTGAGCTGTTCTGGGAGGAGGCCTCGATCTCACCGGTACGCGATACGCACGGCGCGATCGTACAATTCGTAGCCGTCAAACAGGACATTACTGATCGAAAGCGGGCCGAAGGATCGCTGCAACGGGCGCGTGGTGAGTTGGAGCTGCGCGTCGAGGAACGAACGAAGCAGCTTGGCGAAGCCAACCAAGGACTGACGCTGGAGATCAAGGAGCGTGAGCGGGCGGAGGAGGCGCTCCAGCACCAATTACGCATCAATGAGAAGATCACGGACAACGCCGCCGCGTGCCTCTTCATGATGGACAAACAGGGGCATCCGACGTTCATGAACCCGGCCGCTGAAGCGGTGACCGGTTACACGCTGGATGAGATCAGGGAGATGCCGCTCCACGATGCTATCCACCACCATCACCCTGACGGCAGGCCCTATCCGATGTCTGAGTGTCCCATCGACAACGCCCAGGCGGAATTGGTGACGATGAAGGACTACGAGGATATCTTCGTCCGCAAGGACGGCACCTTCTTTCCCGTGATCTGCTACATCGCGCCGCTGCAGCAGGACGGTGAAATGGTCGGTTCTGTTCTGGAGTTCCGGGACGTCACCGAGCCAAGACGGGTCGCCGAAGAGCTTGGGAAAGCCAAGGAATCGGTCGAAGCCGCCAACCGAGATCTGGTATCACTCGAGTCGCTGAACCAGACGCTTCTGGGTTGTCGATCGATCGAGGAGATTGCCGATGCGGTGACGGCTGTGCTTGTAAACGGATTCGACGGGTATTTCGCACGGATATGGCTGAAGAGGCCGGGGGACATCTGCGCACAGTGTGCGTTGGCGGAACACTGCCCCACGAAGGAAGAATGCCTGCACCTCATACGGAGTGCAGGGCATTACACGCACATCGACGGTGCACACCGCCGAGTTCCAATTGGCGCGTTCAAGATCGGCCTAATTGCGGAGCAATGCAGCAAGACCGTTTCCAACGATGTTGTGAACGACGAGCGCATTCATGATCGCGCGTGGGCGGCACAACATGGACTGCAGTCGTTCGCAGGGTATCCTCTGGTCGCTGAGGGTGAGATTATCGGTGTAGTCGCAATGTTCTCTCGACGTAGCATTCCCGATCGCCGACTGGAGACGCTGGACCTCCTCGTCCACGCAACCGTCTCCACCATCGGCAACGTCCAGCACCGGCTAGCCGTCGAACAGGCGAACGCTGCTAAGAGCGACTTCCTGGCGAGTATGAGCCATGAGCTACGGACGCCGCTGAACGGCGTGATTGGTATGATAGAGCTACTGCTGCGCTCCGATCTCGGAACGAAGCAACGACGGCACGCTTGGTTGGCGAAGAGTTCCGGCGACACGCTGTTGACCTTAATCAATGATGTCTTGGACTTCTCGAAGATCGAGGCCGGGAGGCTCGAACTGGAGACAGTGGACTTCGACTTGCGATACACCCTTGAGAGTATCGGAGCATCGCTGATCTCACGGGCCGAGAGCAAAGGGCTGGAGCTGATCTGCAGTGCTCATCCACAGGTACCCACGCTGGTCCTGGGCGACCCGGGACGCTTGCAGCAGATCTTGCTGAACCTGACCGCCAACGCGATCAAGTTCACGGAACATGGCGACGTCGCCGTCCGGGCGACGAGAGACGACGAGACGGACGGACAAGTATCGGTTCGATTCACGGTGACGGACACGGGCATCGGCATTCCGCCCGATCGGCTCGATCAGCTGTTTCAGTCCTTCACTCAGGTCGATGCCTCGACCACGCGTAAGTACGGTGGCACGGGACTTGGGTTGGCCATCTCCAAGAGGCTTGTCGAGCTGATGGACGGCGAGATCGGTGTCGAGAGCGAGCCAGGCCGGGGATCGACCTTCTGGTTTACGGTCAAACTGAAACGACAGGCGGCTGGCGATCCGCGACCGCGCGTGTTGCGCGACGACCTTCGCGACGCACGAATCCTCGTGGTGGATAATGATCCAACAAATCGCGAGATTCTCGCTGAGCAATTGAGCAGCTCTGGCTTCCATAACGAGAACGCGTGCAGTGGTGAGGAAGCCCTCGCAAAACTTCGTGACGCAGCCTCTGGTGGTACACCCTTTGACTTGGCGATTCTCGACATGCAGATGCCCGGCATGGACGGCGAACAACTGGCGCAGTCCATCCGAAGCGGACCATCCTTGGAAGACACGGTCTTGCTACTCTTGACATCAGGAGGCAAAGTCGACGATCCGGACCGGCTGCGGTCGCTCGGGTTTTCTGGCTGGCTGACCAAGCCGATCAGACAGTCGCAGCTGCTCGACACGATCGTCGAGGCGCTCGCGTGTGCAAGCGCGGTGCCGAGCGCAAAGAGCCAAGTGTCTCCCGGCGATGGAATACAGCACGCAACAAAAACCAGAAAAGCCGAAACCACTGGAGTGCGCGTCCTTCTGGCGGAGGACAACGAGATCAACAGGGAGGCAGCCGTGGCGCTGCTTGCCCTGGCCGGATACGAGTGCGAGTCCGTTGTGAACGGGAAGGAGGCTGCACAAGCCGTCCTTGAGCACGAGTACGACCTGGTGCTCATGGACTGCCAGATGCCGGAGATGGA
>JAJDDU010000511.1 GCA_029260155.1 Phycisphaerae bacterium
GAGACAGTGGGGATCGGGGACGCGTCCGCTTGGAACTCGTAGACGCCCATGTCGACGGTTCCGTTGACGATGCGGGGGTCCCCGTCGAGATCTGTTGTGACCGAGGGCGGCACGGCTGTGTTGTCACCGCCGCCGATGCAAGCCGAGCCTGTTGACAGGTGAAAGTCACCGCCGCCCGGGTTGGCGGAGAGCGGGTCGGCGCCGGTGTTGCCGACGCCGCCTAACCCGCCGGTCCAACCCTGAATGCAGGAGTTGTTGATGACCGGCGTGCCGAAGATCTGTTGCCCCTCGAGCGGGCTTGTGCCGGCACCGACCGTGTTGCCCCACAGAATGCTGTTGGTCACCGCTGCAACGGAGAAAAACGATCCGAAGCCCCCGGAGTCATACGTCGCGCTGTTCTCGATGAACGTGCAGTTAGCCACGGCAGACCAGCCCATTGCGAGCATCCCGCCGCCGTGGGCGGACGCGTTTCCCGAAAAGAGGCAGTTGATCATCGTTGCGCTACCAAAGCTGCCGCCGAATTGATGAACGTACATCCCACCGCCCATCGAGTTTTGAAACCCGCCCCCGAGGGTGTCGTTATCGAAAAACCGGCAGTTGGTGAGCGTCGAATTACCGAACAACTCGGTCATTCCGCCACCCTTTTCGTCGGCCTGGTTGTTGGTGAACGTGCAGTCGATCAGCACCGCAGTACCGTAGCCGTTGGCCATCCCACCGCCGAAATCGGCTGTGTTGCCGGTGAATGTGCAGTTGATCAGCGTCGGCGTGCCGACGGCGTTGTACACGCCACCACCGCCCGCGCCGGCGTTGTTGGCCGTGATCGCGCAGTTGCTGATCGTCGGGCTGCCCGAGCCTATGTAAACACCGCCGCCGTAGCCAAGAACATTCCAGTCCGACCCATCCCGAATGGTGAATCCGTCGAGTAGCGTCGTATCATCCACCTCGCCCACCGCGACCACGTGCCGCGAATTGTCGTTGCCATTGCCGGGGATGCCGATGTCGCCGCCGAGGATCGTCTGCCGGAGCGGGTCGGACAGGTCGGCAAGATCCCGCTCCGCGAGCGAGGCCTCCGTGCCCAGGAAGTGACCGTACACCGCTACGCCGTTTCGCAAAAGGAACGTGGCCGCCGCGTCCCCTGACGTCTGATCCGCGCCTTCGTCGGGCTTGTAGATTCCAGCGGCTGTCCAGATTTCGTCGCTGTAAGCGGATGCAGCCAGAGCGTCTTGCAGCGTGGTGAACGCGTCCTGCCAGCTTGTGCCGTCGTTTGCACCGACCGAGTCTGCATCCACGTACCATGTAGCCGGCGTGATGCAACCCGGAGCGTCCGGGATGTTGTCACAGGCATCACCGAACTCGTTGCAGACATCCGTGGTGCAGGCGATTCCGTCGTCGCAGTCAACGCTCGTTCCCGGCAAGCAACCGGCCACCGGGTCGCACACCTCGGCGCCATCGCAGAAAGTACCGTTATCGCAGGCTGCGTGGCCCGGCGCATAGTCGCAGATGCCGAGGGGCTCCACGCAAGAATCGGCCGTGCAGGGCATACCGTCGTCGCAGACGATCGGCGTGCCGGGTTCGCAAAGCAGCGCGTCGACACACATCTCATCCCCGTTGCAGGCCAATCCGTCGTCGCAATCCTCATCGATGGAGCACTGCGGACCGGTGATCGTCACGCTCACGTAGTCGGTGAGCAACTCACCGCCTTCGGCGCTGTAGTTGACCAGGATGGTCAGGTTGCCCAAGGCGTCGACGAATCGAGACGGGTTCGCGGTGAAAGTTCCGGTAGTGATGCCATCGGGTGGCACGGCCCCGCTGCTGCTGGCGGCCAACGCGTACGATCCTGTGTCGGCGTTCCACAGCCAAACGAAGTAAATGCCGTCCTGATCCGCGCCCCCCTCCCAGAGGATATCGATCTGGGTGATGGTGGCCGATAACTCTGTGATCGGGAAGACGAAACGCGTCGCCGCCACGTCGCCCCCTTCGACCACCCCGGTGCCGTAGCGAGAATCGTCCGACGACGCCACTGCTGCGTAGTCCGCCGGGCCGAAGACCGTCGCCGGAATCGTGTTGGACTCCGGTGGTATCGCCATCTGCGAAATGGCGTTCCCATAGGCGAACCGATCGGCGCCAGCGCGCGTGCTAAAGTCGTAGGTGGTTCCATAGGCGATGCTGCTTGGCACGCCTACAACACACCAAAGCGTAATCGCGATCACTTTCTCTTTTGATGGCCAGCTTATCATGCGCTCTCCTGGCACCCGGTTTGTCCTTCAAGCGATGCAGCAACTCCGCACTTCCGCAATACGCCCACGATCATTTGGACGTTATCTGAGCGTAGCAAACGCGCACCAAGGGTCGCAAACCGTGTTAGAAAGTTCTTATATCTAACCATTATCGGGGACTCCCGGCGTGCGATGATGCGTGCAGAGGCGCATGATGACGGACCGAGCACGATGTTGGCAGCGGCGGCTGGCGAAGCCAACGGCTACAGAGGCGAGGTATACAAGGTGGTCAACGAAACGCGCAAGTCCTGCACGAACTCGGAATGCCAGTGGCTGTCACTTGCGTTCGCGTCCCGATTCCAACCGCGGCGCCGGGAGGGAGGGGCGCACCGCGCTACGGCGCGCCGCCTCCGAGATCCGTGATTGTCACTCGCCCATCAGCATGCGGAGAGCTTCGGCGTAGTTGACGGCGGTGTTGCGGACAATCTCGTCGGGGAGGACGGGGGCTGGGGGGGTCTTGTCCCATTGGCCGGCTTCGACGAGGGTTGTTAGGTAGTTACGCACGTACTGCTTGTCGAAGCTCTCCTGGTCGCGGCCCGCTTCGTACTTGGCCGCCGGCCAGAAGCGCGAGGAGTCGGGCGTCAGCACTTCGTCGATCAGCAAGTAGTCTTGCCCGATTTTGCCCCACTCAAACTTGGTGTCCGCGATGATGATGCCACGCGCCCGGGCGTAGGCGGCGGCGCGCTGGTAAATGTCGATACTGCGATCGCGAAGGAGTGTCATAACATCCGCGCCAACGACCTCGCAGGACTGCTCGAACGAGATGTTCTCGTCGTGTCCCTCCTCCGCCTTGGTGGCGGGGGTGAAGATCGGCTGGAGGAGTTGCTGGCACTCTTGGAGGCCGGCGGGCAGTTTGATGCCGCAGATCGCACCGGTTCGCTGATAGTCTTTCCATCCAGAGCCGGTGATGTAGCCGCGGACGACGCACTCGATCGGTACAACCTCCGTCTTGCGGCAGCGCATGGTTCGGCCGCGAAGTTGATCGAGATCGCTTTCGAGCCCTGGCGGGGCGCAGTCGTCAATGACCTCGATGAGATGGTGGGCAACCGAATCACCCAGCCAATCGAACCAGAACTTGGAGATGCGCGTGAGCATCTCGCCCTTCCCGGGAATCGCGTTGGGCAGCACGACGTCGTACGCGCTGATGCGATCGGTGGCCACCAGCAGTATTTCGTCGCCGGTGTCGTAGATGTCGCGCACCTTCCCGCGCCGAACGGGCCACTTGCTGAGATTGGTCTCCAACACTACGCTCTTGGAATCTGCGTTCATCGCACTCTGCTCCGTTTGTCCGCATCTCGGTCCCCGCGATGCCCCTTATACCGCACCGGCCGATTGCTTCCCAGTGGGCGCACACCGTTTTTGCGGCGCAACTCCAACGCCGTCTGAGTGCTACGCCACCGCCCTTGTCGGCGTCGGATCCGCCGAAACGGTCAGGGACCAGAAATCTCGGGGATTGTGACGCGATTCGTGGTGGCGTGTATGGTGGGCAACCATGGGCGGGTCAATGAGTCCTGGTTTGCGTGTAACGCTGCTTGGCATGGCTTCGAGCGCGGTGTTGGCTGCGGTCAAGCTGGTGGCTGGGCTGATCGGGCATTCGTATGCGCTGGTGGCGGACGCGGTGGAGTCGTTCGCCGACATCGCGAGTTCGGCCATCGTGTTCGGCGGCTTGGCGGTGTCTGCGCGGCCGCCGGATGACAACCATCCGTACGGCCACGGCAAGGCGGAATCGCTCGCAGCGTTGTCTGTCGGTCTGATGCTGACGGGTGCGGCGGTGGGGATTTGTGTTTCGGCGGTTCACGGGATCAGAACGCCGCATCAGACTCCGGCGCCGTTCACG
This sequence comes from Phycisphaerae bacterium, assembly GCA_029260155.1. GTDB lineage: Bacteria > Planctomycetota > Phycisphaerae > UBA1845 > UBA1845 > OFTM285. The sequence goes on from JAJDDU010000511.1 coordinate 4,114, forward strand.
CTCATCGTCTTGGCGGTCGTGGTGATCGTCAAAGAGGTGATGTACCGCCTCGCGTCGCGCGTCGGATATCGCTTGAACAGCACGGCAATTCGCGTCGACGCCGTGCATCATCGCAGCGACGCGCTCACGTCGGCGGCTGCGGCAGTCGGTATTGCAATCAGTGTGTACGGTGGAGAAGGGTATGAGGCGGCCGACGAATGGGCCGCCATCGCAGCTTCCGCTCTGATCGCGTTCAACGGGATCAAGTTCATTCGGGTTTCGGCGGCTGAGTTGATGGACATTCAGCCGCCGCCCGCGATTCTGGCGGAGATGGCGAACGCTGCGCGCTCGGTCGATGGCGTTCGGGCCATAGAGAAAGTCATGGCGCGGAAGACGGGCACATCGTATCTCGCGGACATGCACATCGAAGTGGATCCGACTCTGTCCGTACGCGAGGGTCACCTGTTGGCACACAGGGTCAAGGAGGCGGTGCGGGCGCAGAATCCGAGCGTGGCTGACGTGTTGGTGCATGTGGAGCCGCACGAGGTGGGTGGCGAGGGTACGGCGTAGCACTTGGCGATCGCCTTGGGACGCACGCTCGCAGAAACGCCATCAGGCGATATTTGTGGCAGTTGCCGCCCCGGTATGCTAGTGTAGTGTTTCAGAATTGAGGAATTTTACGGTTTTCTTGCGGGTTTCGTCCTCTGGAAGGAGGATGAGACTGGTGAAACAAGCCCATCAAATCACGCTTGCGGAAGTTGATCGTGCGACGCTCACCCGATGGT
>JAJDDU010000512.1 GCA_029260155.1 Phycisphaerae bacterium
AGACCATGCCACCCGTCGCATTGCAATCGCCTGATCTCTTACCAATGTTCAACCCGGAAGCAATCCCACACTCCGCCGATACTCTCGGTATTTCGCGATCGCCGTCAGATCAATGTCGCCACGCAGCACACCCGGTTTTCCCTTGGCCAACAGCCGCTGAATCCGCGAAATGTCCGGCCGATGCGACGGGTCCACGATGGTCGTCGCCCCCGATGTATAATGCGTCCGCTGCGAACGCATGCCGTCGGCAACGCGCTGCGAGTCCTGCCGTGCCTCTGGCCAATCAGCGACCACCACCGCGACCCCGTTTTCCATCGCGCGCGTCAGCGCCAACGCGTGCCAAATCGTGCGCGCGTACTCCTGGTATTTTTCCGTGGGCACGCTCGTGCTCGCAGGGACCGCCAGCAGATCAATCCGATCGTGTACCTCGCGAGCCAACTCCGGATGCCAGATGTCGGCGCAGATCAAAACGCCAACGCGGACCCCGTCGAGATCGAACACACCCGGACCCTGCCCACACTCGCGCCCTTCGGCCTCAGTAGAAAAAAGCGCCCGCTTGTCGTAGTGCCCGACCTCCTCGCCGCTCCGATGGACGACGAAACACCTGTTGAATCTCCGCCCGTCCGCCTCTGCGATCTGACAGCTACCCCCGATCACATGCACGTCACAACTGCGGGCCAGCGTACACAAAAACCGGCGCTCATCGGAACCGTCCGTCGTCTTGTGACGCCCCGAGAAGATCTCCGGTAGCACGACTACGTCCAGCGGCGCGGTCCCCACTTCGCGCTCGACCGTCGACCGGATCAAATGGAGATTCGGCATCACCTGATCCATCTGCAAGTCAAGCTGCAACGCCGCGATCCGAACCCAGGCTTGAGGCTGCGATTCCATCATCTTTCAATCTGACTGGCCGACCCAACGGGTATTGAATAGCCTGATCCACTCAGCATCCTGATCCGGAAACCGCTGCGCCCCGTAGCGTTGAGCGTCCATACCATGAAACGGAAGTGGCTTAACCGTGTCGCCGAACGCGACGTTGTAGTCGCCGTCCTTGTCCCACCCATCGCAGAACATAAAGAAATCCCGAGTATAGCCAGCGGCGAGCGGCGGAAGTTCACCTGCAAACTCGACGATCACACCATCGCCGCCATTGAGGATGGCGTACCGGTCATCGATATCCCTGAGCAGCTCTGAGATATCACCATATCGCGTACACCAACCGCTCAGCCCGCGTCGCCAAGGAGCCTCGTTACGAATGTCATCCACGTCAGGCAGAACAGGTCCCGATGGGTCGGGGCGGATCTGCGCCGGAAAACCGCGCCACCCCAAGTCCGCCGAAGTCACCTCCAAACGCGTCACAACCTCGCGTCCGGCTTCGATTCGCTCGAACAGAGCAATCCTGTCCCAGTACAGTTCATAGCCCGTCGTCAATCGTAATCTCGTCGTGCCGACCGGAAGGCGACCCGCGAGATCGACGATGATCGATTTCGTCTTACCGGAAGGCGTTCCCACCTCGACCGAAACGGATTGCCATGCCCCGCCGGCCCAGGCATCAAGCGCCGGCCAAGGGTTCTGCGAATCCGGGTTTTGCGCAGTCGCGACGTTCACCCCCGCGTCCCCCCACATCAACCAGCCCGTCAAGACCAATGCGAGCGGCTTAGACACATCGATCGGCTCGAAATCCAACTCCAAACTGTACGGGACGGCACGCCCGCGAAGCTGAGGTTTCTCCAACACGGGCGGTCGCGTGCGAACACCGTCGACGCTGCGCAGCGCGTCCGTCCAATCTCGACCGTCACTGTCGACCGCATTCAAAACCTCTTGCCGTCGACCCATCACCCAGACTTCCGCATCTACAAACGGCGGCGGCTGAACCTTGCTCGTCGGATGCGCTTCCTGATCGGCGGGATGATCCACCGCGACCAACGACACATGATCCAAATACAGAATCTCGCGCAGCTCATCGGTAATCTGAAGGGCGTAGCGCCCGCCCCGCTTCACGAACGTCTGATCGTTGCCCACCCAGATGTACTCTTCGGTGTCAGCCTCCACAAACGCGCCCCGCCGCAGCGATAGCCCCAGCGGAGACGAACCCAAAATGTCGGTGATGAATCGGAAAGACTCGCCGTCCCACGCGTACACGTAGGGACACGACCCTGCACTGACAAACGGCTCTTCGATTCTGAGCGGTTTACTGGGATCAACCCAGATGTCGTGCTTGACGATCCCGTTCGGCCAGATCGTTCGCACGCTGTCCAGTTGGCTGCGACTGCCCACGCCGATCTCAACCGGAAAACGCGTCACCGTTCGCGACAGTCGAAACGATCCCGCACTGAGCTCCACCAACGTTCCGAGGGCGCTCTTGTTCGATTTCGTGCCCGTCAAACGCAACCGCAGTTGGGCGTTCGCATTCCCGCCCTCATTGGACAATAGCGTCAGCCTGTCAGACGAATCGTTGAACAACAAATCCGAATCGCCGTCGCCATCCATGTCGGCCACAATCACGTGCCGCCCGGATTTACAATCGGTGGCCGACAAGGCGGTCGCGTCCGACACGTCGACCCAGCCGCCGGCGCCCCCGTTGCGAAAGAGCCGAAACTCTCCGTCGCCGCCCACGACCCCGAGATCAAGCCAACCGTCGTTGTCGTAGTCGATATCGACGAGCCCAACGATCTCACCGTGCGGAATCGTAATCGCCTGCGCCCCCCCACCGCTGAGACGCACATTGACCGCGTTGCCCTGCGCTACGACAACATCCCGCGATAAATCGTTGTCAAAATCCTCTACAATCAGCAGCGTTCCCGTCGGCCAAGGCGGATCGGCGTGAACTGTCTCGAATTCCCCCAGCCCATCGTTGTGCAACTGCCAACACGGACCATCGGGCGACATCACGACAACGTCCGTCTGCTCGTCGCTGTCCATGTCCGCAGGCCACACGCCGGCGGCGATGGCGCCCGACGGAACGCCAACATCGGCGCCGCCGTCGACAAACGTCCCGTTGCCACGGTTAACCCAAAGTGTCAACGTGTTGTCACCATTGACGGCGAGCAAGTCCACATCCGCATCGTGATCGAAGTCGACCCAAGTCGCATCGAGAATGCCGGCCCCGCTCAATCCCGCCGACCGCGTAACATTTGTGTAAGAACCGTCGTCGCCCCGTGACAGCAAGGCGCTGACCCGCCCGTCACCGACGAACACATCCGACCCCCCGCTGTTGTCGAAGTCAGCCACTCTGCAGAGCGACCCCGGCAGCCCAATGCCGACGCTTCCGATCTCCACATCCGACAAAGACGTCGCCGTATTGTGAAGCACATGCACCTCACCGGCGGCGTTTACTGCCACCACATCATTCCGACCGTCGTCATCGAAATCGCCGGACGCCAGCGGTGCAAATTGGGCATCTCCAATACCGAGGGGCTTCGGCACGAATCGCACCGCGATGGCGGCTTCGTCCGGCTGATGAACCTCACTCGGAACCGAAATCGCGGTGTGCTTGCACCGCTGCCAGTAATCCGCAGCCTGCTGCCGCTCCGGCATGTTCTCGCGCAAGGCCTGAAAAGTCTGCATGTGCGTGCGATACAACTCCGGGTCTTTCGCCCGTTGCGCGATGGTCGCCAGCTTGTAATGCGCCGACCAGTGGCCGGGCTCTAGCTGAACCGCGGCTCGGAACGCTTCGCCCGCACGCTCGGGTTGGCCGTCCATCAACAGCGCGGCCCCAAGCTGAAACTGTACCGCCGCCGTAGACGGATCGTCGCGCGCAGCCCGTTGGAGCTTGGCAGTCGCCTCGGCCGCCCGCCCCAACCGGAGATACGCCAGGCCAGAGAGGTAGTACGCGCTCGTCGCATAGCGATCGATCTCGATCACCAGCGAGCACTCCGACACGGTCCTCTCGAATGCGCTGTCCAGCAAGCAGGCCCGCGCCAGGTTCAGCCGAGCAGCCACCTCCGTGGGCAAGAGCTCGACCGCCGCCTCGAAAGACCGGATGGCTTCCTTCGCGGAACCGCTTTCGCACTGCGCCTTGCCAATATTCATAGTCGTGAGATAGCGCGCGTTGACCGATTCACCCTCGCCCGCGACCGGTTCAACCGGCTTCGGCGTGTCGCGATCGGAAGCGCGCTTGCAACCCGAGAGCACGCACACGCAGAAACATAGCAACGCAATTCGACTGTACATCAAGCACCAGATTAAGAACTCAGGATTCCCGCTGCTACGTTAGCGGTTGCGGGCGGCACGGTCCAGCGTGAGGTAGAAGCGTGCCCAATCACGAAGCTTGGCTTGCTTGAGATCGTTGACGATGTCCGCATAGCCCCGCGACGCCGAAGCGTACCAGCGGCCTGCATAGGAGGCGCGATCGCGCTTAGAAACGCTCGATCCGCCGCCGAAGGCCCGCGCGTCGGCGAGCACTTGCTCCACGGAAACGCGCGCGGTGTAAATGATCTGCACCGCACCTTCTCTATCGACGAGCATGCTCATCGGAATGGCCATCGCATCGTGGACGTCAAGCACGTTCCGAAGCAGCGCGGTGAGAAGCACCTGCTCCGCATCGGT
>JAJDDU010000513.1 GCA_029260155.1 Phycisphaerae bacterium
CGTTCGCGAGCCAACGTGGCGCATCGAGGATGCGTGCCCACCGCCCCGCCGATCCTCACGCAAAACCGGCTGAATCGCGGGTGGCAGGCCAGCGCTTGCGGAAGGACCGTTCGGCAATAGTAACCGTCACTGGTCATGATCGGGACGACGGTTACGGTGCCAGATACGATGGTGTCCAACACGTTGGCAAAACTCGGACTCCCCTGGTGGAAGGCGACGGCCACCTCGTCAAACAGCGCGGCCCGCGCGATCGTGTCCGCATGACTGCGCACTTCGGCGTTCGCAGCCGGCGCTCGTCGCGAGCCATGCGCCGCCAAAATCAGTGCGGAACCTCTCATGCTGAATCAGATGCCGTCGCCGTGCAGTCCACACTCGGTCTTGCTCGTACCATCCCACCGACCTGCGCGGGAGTAGTCGCCGATCTTGTGCCCATCAACTGGCTTGGTGCAGTGCGTGCAACCAACGCTGGGATACCCCTTCTCGTGAAGTTCATTGTAGGGCACATCGTGCAACATGACATAATCCCAGACTTCGCTTCGCTCCCAGTTGGCCAGCGGGTTGATCTTGAGCAATTGATATTGCCAATCCCAGTCGATGACCCGCAAGTTCGCCCGCGTCACGGATTGGCTACGACGCAGCCCGGTGATCCAAACGTCCACGTCCTCAAGCGCTTCACGCATGGGATAGACCTTACGCAGCTTGCAGCAAAGATCGGGGTTCGTTTCCCACAAAGCTTCGCCGTGCTCGGCCGCCTGCTGTTGAGGCGTCAGCGTAGTGCCACGATTGACGAAGTCGAGATTAGGGTATCGCTCGACCATACGCTCGCGAAGCCGATGCGTCTCTTCGAAGAAGAACATCGTGTCCAAGTAGATGACGGTCAAAGGCCTGCCCTGCGCTGCGTACAGATCGATCAGACAACAGCCCTCCATCCCGAACGACGTCGTCATGATCATGCGCTGCTCAGCGAAGCGATCCAGGCTCCAACGAATGATCTGATCTGTGGGGCTCTTCTCGTCGATTTCCCCCGCTACCGGTCTTGAAGATGCTCGCATTTCCACCGCAGAGTCTCCGTAATGTTGCACTATCCCACTCCGAATATAAAAAGAGCCCGCAGGAACGACCCCGCGAGCCCTTGCGTGTCTCGTAAATACTTTTCGACGATACGCTCAGCCGCTAGACCGTTCCCCTCTGCGCGAGGGGACAACTACAGCGACAACAAGCGCACCCATGCGACAGACCCGACGCGCGACGGCCAATCGCCACCCGCGTTGGTTCAGTCCGGAACTTTGATTCACACGTGTACTGTTCCATGTCGGCCCACACTGTACTTCCCCGCACCCAAAATGTCAAGAAGATTTCACAGGCAAGCAACACCGTAACCGCATCGCCGGATCGCGAGCGATCACCAGTATCGTTCAATGTGCAAGGTCCCTGGTGAGCGTGAGACGTGAAGAGTGAACCCCCGCTCATAGAACACGCGATCCGTTTCCTCCACCATTTCGGGATTACCGGACACGAACACGTGCGTCGTGCGCCCCGAGAAGGCGCCACCCAGCGAGCGTTCTAAAGTCCCGTCCGAAACCACGGACTGAACACGCCCGACGTTCCCCGACCAACCTGGTTCTTCCTCCGGTCGACTGACCGTCGGCACGTACACCATCCGTTGTGAAAACGCATTCGGTCCCACCCGTGAGCCGCGTACCCATGGCGTCTAAGACTACTCGTAAGAGGGAGTCAGCCACACCGGCTCGTTCGCGTCATCGTGGCCCAACACTGAGTCGGAGGTCTTGAGCAGTCAGCAATCAGCAAGGCAGCGTTGCGATAACGAAAAACGGTTGGTAGCATACGGGCAGGGGTATCGGCGGTTCGTTCGGGTTGAAAGCGAGTTTGGCGTTTGTTGCAGATCAGGTACAACTGTCAGAAGAGCCCTTGCGTCGCCATCATCGAGTACGGACCGCTCGAAGAGGCGGGCAGTTCGATTGAATGCCCCCGCTGCCACGAATCGCAAGCATTGCACGTCACAGCCGCCATGCGCGACGAAGAAAAAGTTGACCGTTGCGCCGTGTGCCAGTGTCGGGAGCTCTTCATCCGCAAGGATTTTCCGCAGGGCGTTGGCTTGGCTGTCGTACTGATCGCCGGCATCGCAAGCATCATCCTCTTTCGCTCGAACTTGCTGCTAGCGTACGGCGCCCTTGCGACCGCGATGCTGGTAGACCTCGGTTTCTATCTCTGCGTCGGCAAGGTCACAACCTGCTACGCCTGCCGCGCAGAATACCGCAACGGGCAACTCAATTCCGCCCACGACGGATTCGACCTCGGCACATCCGAGAAGTACTGAGAGCGTCGGCCGCCCCCAAGACCCTACTCTCGCTTCGACGTCTTGCGCCGACGCTTCCGGTCGGCCGTTGGATCGAGCAACTCCCGAACATCGACAGCGCACCCACACCCCGGGCAAGTTGCTTCCGTCAACCCAGCCAAGTCGTGATCGCATTTTCCACATCGCAAACCGATGTTTGGGATCCCGCCCTCGCGCAGCCCTTTTGTAAGCCAGCGACGAATGGCCCGATTCCGCCTCCGCGCGCGCAAGACTCGCAGTCGTTCCGCACGCGACGGCTTTGGCGGGAGGCGAGATTCCGCGCCGGACAGAATGAGCTCAAGTAGTAATTCGCAAGCACATGCCGGCATCTCGGCGAAGTCAGTCATAACCGTAGATCCCGGTATCATCCGGACTTGCGTTCGCCCCACTGCCAGCGAGCGCGTGTGTTCGCGATCTGAAGTCGCCTCGTGATCAACGCCGGCAGGGAGTACCGGGACCATCCGCTTTGATTACAGGCTGCGTGGACATTGCGTGAATTGTAGATGGTGTTCGCCGCAATTCGTAGTGGTGGATCGCTCAACAAAAACGGGAGCAACCTCGTTCCGTGCGACCTGCACTAATCAGGCCGCTGGAACGAGATTGCTCCCGGTAGTTTCTCGTGGTGATCGCGAGGGCGATTCAGAGCGCCGGCGTTACATCATGCCGCCCATGCCGCCCATGCCGCCCATGCCACCCATGCCACCCATGCCGCCGCCCATGCCGCCGCCCGGAGGCATCGCGGGGGCGCTCTTCTTCTCCTTAATGTCACTGACGACCGCTTCGGTGGTCAGCAGGAGACTCGCCACGGAGGAAGCGTTCTGCAAGGCAATCCGCTCGACCTTCGCGGGAACCAGGATGCCTGCTTTGACAAGGTCTTCGTACGTGTCAGTGAGCGCGTTGAAGCCGAAGTTGGTCTGCTTCGACTCGCACACTTTCTGCCACACGATGGACCCGTCGATACCCGCGTTCTCGGCGATCTGCTTGATCGGAGCCGAAAGCGCCCGCCGGATGATATCCGCGCCGGTCTTCTGGTCGCCCTTGAGCTTCTTGGCGACAGCATCAATCACAGCCGATGCGCGAATCGGAGCGACACCGCCACCGGGCAGGACGCCTTCCTCGACGGCTGCGCGACAAGCGTGCAGCGCGTCTTCCACGCGGGCCTTCTTCTCTTTCATCTCGACTTCGGTCGCAGCCCCGACATTCACCTCAGCCACACCGCCGGCGAGCTTGGCGAGGCGCTCTTCGAGCTTCTCTTTGTCGTAGTCGCTGGATGTGTTGTCGATTTCGTTCTTGATCTGCTCGATGCGACCCTTGATCGCCGCGGTGGTACCCGCACCTTCGATGATCGTGCAGTTGTCTTTGTCGATCATGACCTTCTTGGCTTGGCCGAGGTCCTTGATCTGGGTGTTCTCAAGCTTGACGCCGATGTCCTCAAAGATGGCGGTCCCACCGGTGAGGATGGCCATGTCCTCAAGCATCGCTTTGCGACGATCACCGAAGCCGGGGGCTTTAACCGCACAGACGTTCAGCGTGCCACGCAGCTTGTTGACCACGAGCGTCGCGAGCGCCTCACCGTCGATGTCCTCGGCGATGATGAGCAGCGGACGCCCGGCCTGGGCGACGATTTCAAGCACGGGAACAAGTTCCTTGATGCTGGAGATCTTCTTTTCGTGAATGAGAACGTAGGGCTTTTCGAGCTCGCAGCTCATGTTCTCCATCTTGTTGATGAAGTGCGGCGACAGGAAGCCCTTGTCGAACTGCATGCCTTCGACGAGTTCGACGAATGTTTCGAGGCCTTGCCCCTCTTCGACGGTGATAACGCCGTCCTTGCCGACCTTTGACATCGCCTCGGCGATGATCTTGCCGACGGTGGCGTCATGGTTGGCGGCGCTAGTGCCGACCTGTGCAACCTGGTCATTGCCGCGGACCTTGGTGCTCATGCGCTCGAAGTCGCCGATGACCGCTTGGACCGCAGCTTCGATACCGCGTTTGAGCTCCATCGGGTTGGCTCCGGCGGCGACGTTCTTGAGCCCTTCGTCGTAGATGGCTTCGGCGTAAATGGTCGCGGTCGTAGTGCCATCGCCTGCGATGTTGCTGGTCTTGGTGGCGACCTCCTTGACCATTTGGGCACCCATGTTTTCGAGGGCGTCGTCGAGCTCGATCTCCTTGGCCACCGTGACGCCGTCCTTGGTGACGGTCGGTGAGCCGAAAGACTTCTCGATCACGACGTTCCGCCCGCAGGGACCGAGCGTGACACGCACAGCCTTTGCAAGCTGCTTAACACCGCGGCGAATGGCTTCGCGGCCTTCCATATCGTATGCGATTCTCTTCGCTGCCATAAAAATGGACTCCGTTTCGTTTTGTCAGAGGCGTTTTCACCGCCGTTGTATTCTCAGTTGCCGCGCTTTTGGCGCGAACTAGCCGGCGACGCCGAGGATGTCGCTCTCGTCCATGATGATAAAATCGTCGCCGTCGATCTTGATCTCCGTGCCGGCGTAGCTGGTGAAGAAGACTTCGTCGTTCTTCTTGACCTGCATTTGGCTACGCGAGCCGTCGTCGAGGATCTTGCCCGTTCCGACCGCCTTGATCACGCCGCGCTTTGGTTTTTCGCGAGCCGAATCGGGGATGAAAATGCCGCCAGCCGTCTGCTCTGTGGCCTCGACGCGCTTGACGATGACCTTGTCGCCGAGAGGCTTGATGTTGAGCTTCGCCATCGTGGGGGGAACTCCTTTTAGAGAAATCGTTTCACGGTCGCCGGAATGTCACGGCACCCAGCGCACAGCCACGTACCTGATCGTTTTGCAACGCCCGTGCCAAACAAACGAAGTCCCCACGATGCCGGACAGCCTAGCGCTAACCTTCTTTTCCATAACACGTTAAGAACAGTGCCATGCGACCGTCGAAGAGCCGGCCACCGCCACCCGCGTCGCTCTGTCCTGTCAAACCTACCGCGTGCTGCCAGTTTGGCAGAAGACACAGCCAACGTGGGCATTCAGCTTTCCGAACCCCAACAAGCCCGCCTCACACCCCCGAACACGGCTGGCTGTACGCCGTTTCCAGATTCATAGATCAGACATGTAGTTATCAAGGTGCGGGGATGCTGTGCGCAAAACGAACGAACGACCGCCCACAAAACTCGCCCCGGCCCACGCGCAAGGAGTAACCGATGCGACCACGCTCAGCGCGAGACGAACCCAAACTCAAACGCCGGAAACAGCCCAAACGCTCCCGAATCCGCGATTCGACGAAGAAGAGACACAGCGAAATAACCAAACGAAGCCATCTGCCAGTCCCACTTCAATCCATGTTTGCGGGCGCTCACCGCGACGTGTTGCATGCGATGCACCGACATTCAGCCGCTCTCGCGCTGGCAGTTCGGGCAGATGTGCGACGACCGCCCAGCCGATTGAATGCGAACGATCACCACCCCGCACGTTCCACACGCGTCCCCCTCCCGACCATACACACGGAGTTTGAACTGAAAGCCCCCAGGTCGCCCATCCGCATTGCGGTAGTCCATAAATGTCGACCCGCCGTGACGAATCGCGGCGCGCAGCACCGACCGGATCTGCCGCAAGAGCGCCTTCCCCTGCTCAGCCGTCAGATCCGCTGCGCGGGTTGCGGGGTGAACCCCGGTGCGATGAAGGGCTTCGTCGCAGTAGATGTTCCCCAACCCGGCGATCGCGCTCTGGTCCAACAGCAAGGACTTGATCTGACGATTGCGCGTCAACAGATCGCGAAAGGCAGGCAGACGGATGGCCAGCGCGTCCGGACCGAGCGGCCCCAGCCGAGGACCGACCATCGGCTCATTCTCGGCGAAAAACCAGAT